>JAWOEJ010000276.1:0-17247 GCA_046482845.1 Desulfobacteraceae bacterium
TTCAAAAGGTTATTCCAGATTCAAAGGTAGATTATCCACGTGTTACTCACCCGTGCGCCACTCTACTCACGGACCGAAGTCCGCTTTCTCGTTCGACTTGCATGTGTTAAGCACGCCGCCAGCGTTCATTCTGAGCCAGAATCAAACTCTCCAGTTATAATTCCTTAAAAAATTGATTTTTCCCAGACAGAATCCTCTATAATTATTCCATCATAAATCCTTCCATGACAGAATCTTATATAATAGATTTTTCCGCTGAAAAAAGACCCGCTCTATTGATTGCACTGACCAGTTTTCAAAGATCAAAATCTTTGGACTGTTTTTTTGCTCGCCGAATTATCGGGAAAGCAACAAAACCTGACCTTTATACATGTACTTCAGGGTTATGTCAACACTTTTTTATCAGTTTGAACAACTTTTTAAAAAAAATAATAAACGCTTCTGACTGTCCTCGATTTTACAGGGCGGTTGTTAAAATAATCTTATGATACCTTTTCTTTCCAGCCCTGAGCAGCAGTCCGTCATTCTGGATTGAATCCGGAAAAATTTTCTCATCAAACGCCGTAATCCGGGTTCCATTGACATATCCCCCTCCCTGGCTGAGAAGACGTCGGGCTTCCCCTTTGGATTTGAACAGGCCTGTCTGTATAAACAGATCAACCGCTGGTATTCCCCTTTCCAGGTCTTTTGAATCAAGCATTGAAGTTGGAATTGAGTAATCCTGGTTTTCAACTTGGAGCTGCCGTGGTATACCACTGGAGGGCAGAAGGGTTTCTGGTATGTCAAGGCAGCCGAAAACCATAGCCGCTGATCTAAAGGCTTTTTCAGCCTCCTTTCTGCCGTGGGCAACCCTGGTGGCCTCAAAGGCAAGAACGGCTTTGGCAGTGTTAAACTCTGCCCCCTTTAATTTTTCAACCCTTTTAATTTCTGGCATGGGCAGAAAAGTGAACAGCGCCAGAAACCTGACCACATCTGCATCTTCTGTATTTACCCAGAACTGATAATAATCGTAGGGAGACGTTTTTTCAGGGTCAAGCCACACAGCGCCTTTGTGGGTTTTTCCCATTTTGATACCGCTGGATGTGGTAATCAGTGGAAAGGTGATGCCAAAAGCGGATTTACCAATAGTACGTCTTACCAGGTCAATGCCTGCTACAATATTGCCCCATTGATCACTTCCGCCCATCTGCAGGAGGCAGTCATGACTTTTGGCAAGTTTCATAAAATCATAGGCCTGGAGCAGCATATAATTAAATTCAATAAAACTCAGGCCTTCTTCAGCATCGAGTCGCATTTTATAGCTTTCTGCCTTGATCATCCTGTTTACACTGAAGTGTCTGCCAATATCCCTTAAAAACGGTATGTACTCAAGATGGGTGAGCCAGTCTCCATTGTCCATGAGAAGGGCTTTGTCGTCCGAAAAATCAATAAACCGGGACAGCTGAGCCTGTATCCCTTTTTTATTTCTGTCTATTTCCTCCTGGGTAATAACCTTGCGCATCTCTGTCTTTCCAGAAGGATCACCGATAAGACCGGTGCCTCCGCCTACCAGGGCTATGGGACAATGGCCGTTTATCTGCATGTGGGCAAGGGACATGATGGGAACAAGGCTTCCCACATGAAGACTTGCGGCTGTAGGATCAAACCCGATATAACAGGTTTTCCCTTCAGTTTCGAGATACCGCCTGAGCTCGCTTTCATGGGTAAGTGCTTCTATAAATCCACGTTCCTGCAGGACATCCAATACACTCATTTTCAAATTCCTTCATGTTTTATTGTACCCGCCAGGGCATGTCAGTTATTAAAATTGATATAAAAATCCGGGGTATATCAATTTTGAGGTTTAATTTTTTCTATTTATTTGTGTATTCTACCGATCTGGTTTCCCTTATCACCACAACTTTTATCTGCCCGGGAAAGGTCAGGGTTTCCTCTATTTTTCCGGCAATTTCCTTACTGAGAAAAACAGCGTCAGCATCAGAGACTTTATCACTTTCAACAATCACACGAACCTCCCTGCCCGCCTGGATTGCATAGGTATTAAAAACACCTTCAAATGAATTGGCAACAGCCTCAAGCTCTTCAAGCCTTTTTACATAATTCTCAAGGGTTTCCTTCCGGGCCCCGGGTCTTGCACCGGACAGGGCATCAGCCGCCTGGACAATATAATCGTAAACGGTTTCGGGCTGGACATCTTCATGGTGAGCAGCAATTGCCCTTACCACTTCATCCGTCTCTCCGTATTTTTTAGCAAGTTTTGCCCCGATTATGGCATGGGGACCGTCCACCTCATGGTCAATAGCCTTTCCCAGATCGTGTAACAGCCCCATGCGTTTGGCCAGCTTTACATTCAGCCCCAGTTCCGCCGCCATCACGCCAGACAGAAAAGCGACTTCAACAGAATGCTGAAGCACATTCTGAGCATAACTTGTCCGAAACTTCAACTGACCCAGCACACGAATGAGTTCCGATGCAACCCCATGAACCCCTACATCAAAGGCTGCCTGCTCACCGGCATCTTTGATTGTCTGATCCACTTCCTCGGTCACCCTGGCTACCACATCTTCAATCCTTGCCGGATGAATACGTCCATCCGCTATCAGCCTTTCAAGGGAAATTTTTGCAATTTCCCTGCGTACTGGATTAAATCCGGAAAGGATAACAGCTTCCGGGGTATCATCTATAATCAGATCAATCCCTGTGGCAGACTCCAGAGCCCTGATATTCCTTCCTTCTCTGCCTATAATCCGGCCCTTCATTTCATCCCCGGGAAGGGGTACCACAGAAACTGTTCTTTCAGCCACAAAATCTCCGGCATACCGCTGAATAGCAGTGGATATTATCTTTTTAGCCTCTTTGGATGCCTGTTCTTCTGCTTCCGTAGTTATCCTTTTGACCAGCATAGCGCCTTCATGCCGCGCTTCATTTTCCATATTTTTCAACAAAAGCTCTCTGGCCTGGTCCGCTGTCAGACCGGAGATTTTTTCCAGCTCCCGGGTCGTCTGTTCAATCAGCTGGGTGTACATCTTTTCTTTTTCTGAAAGGCCCTGCTGCCTGTTTTGAAAATCCTGCTCCCTTTCCTTAAGTTCTAATTCACGGTTTTCATACTGTTCCTGGCGATTGTCAAGGGATTCACTTCTCTGCAGAAGCCGGCGGGATTCCTTTTTTAAATCCGCCCGGGTACATTCTGTTTCACTATCAAAAACCGCTTTCATTTCAAGCAGCCGGCTTTTGGCTTCTATCTTTGCTTCTCTTAACAGGGTTTCAGCATTTTTTTCTGCCTCCTGCAGTTTTTCTGCCTGCTCTTTTTCAGCTTCAACAGCAATTTTTTCAAGCCTTCTTGAACTTAAATAATAGGCAAGCGCAAATCCCAGCCCAAGACCCGCTAATGATGCAAGTACAATTATAAATTCCATTGTTAATCTCCTATATTAATATCAGTTATACCGGGAATTCAGAAAATTTTGCACCCAATCCAACGATTTTTTCTCAGTCAAGATGGGGCTTCTGGTTTCCCAACTGTTGTCTTTTCCAAAAAAAATTTGAAAATTCCCTTATCCTGACAGAAGATAACGCATCCTGAAACAAGATAAAGGCTGTACTATGCAGGAGTATAAAATATGAATAAAATAAGGAGGATAAATATATGCAGGTTTTCATCTGACAAGTATATAAAAGGCCGCCAGAAAAAGACTCATTTCAGGGCGTTCAAGAATGAAAATAGAAGGTTTGAGGTCAAAGGCGCATCAGAGAGGGTCCGGGTCGATCATGGACAACATTATTGTCAAATCATAATTCACAGAAAATTAAAATAATTTTCTGTGTTTATGAACCCCCGCATAATGCCGTGTTGATAAGGTCTTTGAACCAAGGGTTCAAAAGGTGGGTATTCAATTATACCTTTAGGCTTTTCCGCTTTTAAGGAACCTGCACACCAGTACAAGTGTGAATTCCCGTTGAGTTAATGTTAGGACAAAGGACATCATGCAATCACGCGCACAGCAGGGGTATCACCTTTAAACCATGTAACATGTACCATCAAATACTTTTGTTAATTTTTTCCAGCAAATAGGCAGCTTTTTGTGAAACATAAGCTTCAAGCCTTGCATTTTCCGTCTGCAACTCATAATAATCCTTGGAAAGATTCATGGCTGCAAGGAGAAGAATGGCCATCTTATCCCTGCCTGTATTTTTTGCATTAAATTGTTTTTCTGCCTCTGCAATGTAGAGCTTAACAGCATCAACCACTTTTTGTGAATCTTTTACATTATTATCCGGCTGAAATTTGAATTCCTGCCCAAAAAGCTCAATTTTAACAATTTCATCCAATGATTTTATCTCTACTTTTCATTCCCTTTATTTCTGTTCAGAATCTTCAGCACTGGCAGCTTCAGAAAACATATTGTATGTTAAAAGAAAATTACCTGTTTTTTTTAATCAAATAAAGGCCTGCTGTTCAGGCGGCTTTTCTTTATTCCCGCTTTTTCTGGTTCAACTCATTGGTTAAGTCTTCAACCTTTGATATCAGTTCAGCATTCTCGATCTGAAGCGTTAAACACAGCTCGATCAAAAAATCCAATTTTTCTTCTATATCATTAAACTTATCATCTAAAAATTCTATATCCAAATCTTATACCTCGCAAAGATTAATTTAAATATAAATCATAGCATTAATCAAAGTCAAGATAATTCATAAATCCATTTTTATCAAAAGCTGCTCAGCTCTTTTCAACTCTTCAACAGTATTAACGCCAGACACCTCTGCTGTGTCCTTGACAATAAAGCACCCGGCCTTTTTTCCCAATTGTTTTGCTATGGCCACAATATCTGTAAAATAGTATTCTTTCTGGGCATTATCGGTCTTTATCAGTTCAAGGCCGTTTTCAAGAAAAGCTTTTTTTACACAGTATATACCTGCATTGACCAGTCTGATCTTTTTTTCTGCACTGCCTGCATCTGCATCTTCTTTTATGCCCGCTATCAGATTGTTCCTGTCGCGTATTATTCTACCATACCCGTCTGGATTTTCCATATTCACAGCTGCAACAGTGATATCAAAGCGTTTTTTTTTATGAAACCTTGCAAGTTCTGACAATGTTTTTGTTCTGATAAGCGGTACGTCCCCGCAGAGGATCAGCACATCTTTTACTTCAATGGAAAGTCCGGGAATCGCGCACTTTACGGCATCACCCGTTCCAAGGAGTTCTTTCTGGTGCTCAAAGCGCACTTCAAAAGCTTTTAGCACCTCTTTTTTAACAAATTCTGCCTGGTGACCGACCACAACCACTATTTTTTCCCCAACAAGGTCAGACGCGCTTTCTAACACGCGACACAACATGGTTTTGCCATTTACTTTGTGAAGCACCTTGGCTATATCTGATTTCATCCGTGTGCCCTTTCCAGCTGCCAGAACAACCGCTCCAAGATTATTCTGCTTCAGTTCCACGTTCCCCCCTGTTTTCACAAATAATAAAAAAAAGGGTGTTCCCTGCAAATCCAGGGGCACACCCTTTTTCTCATAAAATTCTTATCAAAATATCCGAATTTCTAAAAAACCGGCATTCGTGATTTATACATTTTTTTTCTCTTCTGCAGCTTCTGCAAGAACTGTCACCTTGTTTGGCAGAACTTCTGCAAAACCGCCTTCTACAAAGATAATTTTTTCTTTTCCTGATGCATCTTTATAGCGCAGATTTCCAGTTTTAAGTGAAGTTAGAAAAGTGGTATGTCCGGTGAGAACACCAAACTCACCTTCTGAACCCGGTGCAACCACAATCTGAGCGTCTTCACTTACAACAGCGCTATCAGGGGTGACCACTTCAAGAAATATATTCCCAGCCATTTTTACCCCCTGAATTATTTTTCTTCAGCCATCCTGGCAGCTTTTTCCCGGGCTTCCTCGATTGTACCTACCATATAAAAGGCGCCCTCGCCAAGGTCATCGTGTTTACCTTCTATGATCTCTTTAAAAGACCGGACAGTATCTTCAACTTTTACAAATTTACCAGGCATACCTGTAAAGGTTTCTGCCACGTGAAAGGGCTGAGAAAGGAATCTCTGAAGTTTCCTGGCACGCTGTACAGTGATCTTGTCCTCATCTGAAAGCTCATCCATACCCAGAATGGCAATAATGTCCTGGAGCTCTTTGTACTTCTGAAGGGTCTGCTGTACAGTTCTTGCCACATTGTAATGATCTTCACCAATATATGCTGCATCAAGTATCCTTGACGTGGAGTCAAGGGGATCCACTGCAGGATAAATACCCAGCTCTGCAATCTGACGGGAGAGCACCACAGTACCGTCAAGATGGGCAAATGTAGTTGCCGGTGCCGGGTCTGTCAAGTCATCAGCAGGCACATAAACACACTGAACCGCGGTAATAGAGCCTTTGTCCGTGGATGTGATGCGCTCCTGAAGCTCACCCATATCAACGGCAAGGGTCGGCTGATACCCAACCGCAGACGGCATACGGCCCAGGGTAGCAGACACTTCCTGTCCTGCCTGGGTAAAACGGAAGATATTGTCAATAAACAACAACACGTCCTGTCCTTCCACATCACGGAAATACTCGGCACAGGTCAGCGCTGACAGCGCCACCCTTGCCCTGGCTCCCGGAGGTTCGGTCATCTGTCCGTAAACCAGTGAACATTTGGGAAGAACGCCTGAGTCCTTCATCTCGTGGTAAAGGTCGTTCCCCTCACGGGTTCTTTCACCCACACCGCCAAATACAGAGATACCGCCGTGCTGCATGGCAATATTGTTAACCATCTCCATCATGATAACGGTTTTACCAACACCGGCACCGCCGAACATACCCATTTTCCCGCCCCTGGGAAAGGGTACCAGGAGATCGATCACCTTTACACCGGTTTCAAGAACCCTGACAGAGGTATCCTGCTCTACAAAAGTCGGAGCAAGTCTGTGAATCGGCATCAGGTTCTCCTGACTGATGTCACCAAGACCGTCAACGGGTTTCCCGACAACATTGAGAACCCTTCCAAGGGAAGCCTTTCCCACAGGCATCATTATGGGAGAGCCTGTATCCTTAACCGGCGCACCCCTCTGAAGACCGTCTGTTACATTCATACCGATACACCGGACAATATTGTCCCCAAGATGCTGGGCCACCTCAATTACGAGGTTGTCCTCTTCATCACTGATAACAGGGCTTGTCAGTGTTAAAGCGGTAAGAAGGGGTGGAAGTTTTCCCGGTTCAAACTCAACATCAACGACAGCACCAAGCACCTGTGCTATTTTTCCTATATTTTCAGCCATTAGATCCTCCTGTAAAAAGCTGTTTATCCTAACTTATATATCTATGATTATCCGTTCAAAGCCTCGGCACCGCCAACAATGTCCATAAGATCAGATGTAATCCCTGCCTGTCTTCTTTTGTTAAAGATGGTCTGGAGTTCATCTATCATATCTTCACACGCCTTGGTTGCATTTTCCATGGCTTTCATTCTTGCTGCATGCTCACTGGTTGAAGTCTGAAGCAGGGCATCGTAAATCTGAATATAAATGTTTTTGGGCAGCATTTCCCCGAGAAGGGCATCAGAAGAAGGTTCACATATATGTTCTGCCAGATAGACAGAATCAT
The DNA here is from genome assembly GCA_046482845.1 of Desulfobacteraceae bacterium. Classification (GTDB taxonomy): domain Bacteria; phylum Desulfobacterota; class Desulfobacteria; order Desulfobacterales; family Desulfobacteraceae; genus DATFJZ01. The sequence continues at coordinate 7,601 of JAWOEJ010000276.1, forward strand.
TGTCTTTAACGGCATCCCCGCCTTCAGCCACTTCTTCCAGGGAAGGAATGGGAAGTATTTGTTTTACCACCGCTTCCTGCCTGGCCAGATTTTTAAACTCAGCAAATACCAGATATACCTCATCCACATTTTCATCAAGAAAACTATTAATCAGCTTCTCGCCGGAGGTGGATGCCACGCTGAAATCAAACTTGGCGCCCACAACATCGAGATACTCATCTTCTATGGGCAGGTTTGATTTCCTGACAAAATTCCGGCCTTTTTTCCCAAAACAGGTAAATGATATATCCTTACCGGAAAGCTTATCGGATTTGATCAGCTTTTCAGCCTTATCCATAAGGTTAATATTAAAACCGCCACAGAGCCCCCTGTCTGATGTACAAAGGACAATATTCACTTTTTTTACTTCTTCCCGGGGCACAAGCAAGGGACTTGCTTCTTCTCCGGCTTTACCGGCAATACTTCCCAAAACCTCGGCAAACTTGGATGCATAGGGCATAAACGCCTCCATGGTGGTCTGGGAACCCCGCAGTCTGGAAGTTGCAACCATTTTCATGGCAGAAGTGATCTGTTTGGTCTTTTTTACACTGCCTATCTTTGTCTGTACTTCTTTCAAAGTTGCCATAAGATCTACCTCTCAAGCCTTTTTTATTAAAAATAATAACGATTCAGTCAAAGCGGGTTATACCGTTTCCTTAAATTCCTCGTCATAGGCATCAAGGGCTTTCTTAAGCTTGGCATCTATATCGTCTGTAATTTCTTTTTTGTCTACCAGGTCCTTGAAAATTTCAGGAAACCTGTTTTCAATAAAGGTATAAAGACCCTGTTCGTAGGCGCCTACCGCTTCCTTGGCATATTTGTCTATATAACCCTTGGTCCCTGCGTAAAGGGCAACAACCTGTTTTTCCATGGGCAGGGGCTGAAACTGAGGCTGTTTAAGCAGTTCAACGAGTCTTTCTCCTCTTGTCAGCTGTCTCTGTGTTGCTGCATCAAGATCACTGCCAAAGGCGGCAAACGCCTCAAGCTCACGGTACTGGGCAAGGTCCAGCCGCAAAGTACCGGCAACCTGTTTCATGGCCTTTACCTGGGCAGCGCCCCCTACACGGGACACAGACAGACCAACGTCGATGGCCGGCCTTACACCGGCAAAGAACAATGATTTATCAAGATAAATCTGACCATCAGTGATTGAGATAACATTGGTTGGAATAAATGCGGACACATCGCCTTCCTGGGTTTCAATAATCGGAAGGGCTGTGAGTGAGCCCGCCCCCATTTCATCTGACAGCTTGGCAGACCGTTCAAGCAGACGGGAATGGTTGTAGAAAATATCTCCAGGGAATGCCTCTCGTCCCGGGGGACGTCTGAGAAGCAGAGATACCTGACGGTAGGCAGCGGCCTGTTTTGACAAATCATCATAAACAATCAGTGCATGCTCTCCCTTATCGCGGAAATACTCACCCATGGCGCAGCCTGCATAGGGCGCCAGATACTGCATGGCAGCAGACTCAGATGCACTGGCTGCAACAACAGTGGTATACTCCATGGCACCGTGCTCTTCCAGGGCGGCAACAATCTGAGCCACTGTGGATTTTTTCTGACCGCATGCCACATAAATACATTTTACATCGGTATCTTTCTGGGCAATAATGGCATCAACGGCAATGGCTGTTTTACCGATCTGACGGTCACCAATAATCAGCTCACGCTGTCCCCTGCCAACCGGAGTCATCCCGTCAACAGCCTTTGCGCCGGTATAACACGGCTCATGAACTGATTTTCTGGCAATAACTCCAGGGGCAACCAGTTCCATATTCATTGTTTTTTCCGAGGTTATGGGACCTTTGCCGTCTATGGGGTCACCCGTTGTGGTCACAACACGGCCGAGAACTGCCTCTCCAACCGGGACAGAGGCGATACGGTCGGTTCTCTTTACAATATCCCCTTCCTTGATTGCCTTATCCTCACCCAGAATAGCAACACCCACGTTGTCAGCTGCCAGGTTCAATGCAAGCCCCAGAACACCGCCGGGAAATTCTACAAGCTCGTTTGCCTTTACCTTTTCAAGTCCATAGACACTGGCAATACCATCACCAACAGAGAGGACAACGCCGGTTTCACTGAGTTCCACCTCTTTATCAAAGTCCTTGATCTGTTCCTTTATAATTTGGCTTATCTCTTCAGCTCTTATTTCCATTAGACACTCTCACCCCTTTTTAATGATTCTCTCATATTGAGCAGTTGTGTTTTTACACTGCCATCCAGCACCAGATCTCCGATCCGTGTTACAATGCCGCCGATAAGTGTTTCATCCTGTTCAACATCAAGGAGGACTTCCTTACCGGTTCTTTCAGCAAGACCCTCTTTGATCTTTTCAACTGCCTCGGTTGACATTTGCGTTGCTGAAATCAGGGTCGCATGAACCACACCCTTCAGCTCATCTGCGAGTTTGTTGTAGAATTCACAAACATCTCTTAAAAAACCGATTCTTCCTTTGTCAAAGAGAAGAACAATAAATGATTGCATAACCCTTGACAGCCCGGACCTGTCTATCACTGCAGTCAGTACATTACGTCTCTCGTTTTTATCAAAAAGAGGATTAACCACTGCTTTTTCAAGCTCTTCCTGATCGTCAAAGAGCTGAACAAATTCCTCCAATTCCGAGCGGTACTGATCCGCCATCCCGTCCTCTTTGCCTATAAGCATCAATGCCTTGGCGTAACGCCTTGAAACTGTTAAATTTTTCATTAGGCCACCACCTTCTGCAAATACTCATCCACCAGCCGGTCCTGGTCTTCAGATGAAATTGACTCTTTGACAAGCAGTTCAGCCTTTTCAAGGGCTTTTTCGGAAATTTCCTGCTGAAGAGCGGCTTTTGCATTTTTGAACTCCTGTTCAATATTGCGTTTTGCCATCTCTTCAAGCTTGGCAGCCTGTTCTTCCGCCTCTGCAAGAATTCTTTTTCTGGCAATTTCGCCCTGCTCTGCATAATCAGCTATAATCTTCTGATACTCGCTGTCAAGATTAGCCATCTTATCTGCATATTCAGCAAGATTTTTTTCAGCCTCGGCCTTTTTCTGCTCAAGCGTTTCAAGTTCTTCTTTAATGCCTTCCACTCGGGAAGTAAAAAAATCCTTTACGGGCTTTCTGGCAACATAGAAAAGAGCGCCGGCAAGAACAATAAAGTTGAGGACCCTGTAGGTATCTGTTGCAACCCATCCTTTGGGATCAGCTGCTTCGTGCCCTCCTCCTGATGACGCAATGGCCGCAGTAACAGCCACCAAAAGCACCAAAAGCAGAGAGGAGAAGACAACCTTACCATGCCTGTTCATCCATCTTAAACATCTCATCAGCAGGCCCTCCCAAGAATCTTTTCACCAATTGCCCGGGCAAAGGAATCAACTTCATTTTCCAGAACATTTCTGGCCTTTTCCGTTTCTTCTGCAACCTGACTTCGAATTTCTGCAAGGTTTGCCTGAGCCTTTTTGTTAATTCGTTCAATAATCTCCTTTTCTTCCTGTGATGCCTGCTCAACAAAGGACTCCTTTTTCTTGAGACCTTCATTTCTGGCTCCCTTAAGACCATCTTTATACGCCTTGTCCTTTTCCACAGCCTCTTTTGAGAGTTGATCCACTCCCCGTTCAAGACCTGTGATCTTCTCTTTACGTTCCAGAAGAATTTTGCGGACAGGCTTAAAAAGAACCAGATTAAGCACAAACAAAAGGAAGAGGAAATTGATGATCTGAATAATCAATGACCCATCAACACTAACCATAAACTTCCCTCCGCAGTTAATAATTATTAATTATACCAACTACCTATAACATCATCCTGTTTTATGTATCAATAAAACAGTTTAAATCCATTTAATATCGGAAAATCATTACCATCAAGAAATTCTTTTGTCAACATGGAAAAAAAATAAGATCACCTTATGAAAAATTACGCATACTGATATTGAGCAGAATGCCGATCCCCACCATATTGGTTAATACGGATGAACCACCGTAGCTCACCAGGGGCAAAGGCACGCCAACCACCGGCAAAAGCCCCATTACCATACCCACATTTATAAAAACCTGCCAGAATATCATTGTTGTGATGCCAAAAGCCAGAACAGATCCGAATTTGTCCCTGCAGCAATAAGATACATTCAGCCCGCAGAGCAGGAGAATAAAATAAAGGATCAAAAGAACTGCGCAGCCCGCAAGGCCCCATTCTTCAGCCAGAACAGAAAGAATAAAATCCGTGTGCTGTTCCGGTAAAAAGGACAGGGCATTCTGGGTACCTTGTAAGAATCCTTTGCCAAACACCATGCCTGAGCCAATGGCGATCTTGGACTGAATAATATGATATCCAGCGCCCAGGGGATCCCGTTCCGGATTCAGGAATGTCAGAAGTCTGGCCTTTTGATAGTCTTTCAACACAAACCATACCAGGGGTGCAGCAATGGCAGTCACCCCTGTGCAGAGATACAGCACCCGTTTCTCCACCTTAACAAACAGGGTCATGGCCGCGGCTATAAAAAAAAGAAGCAGAGATGTTCCAAGATCCGGCTGAACCACAATCAGCGAAAAGGGAATGAAAAGGATAATCCCCGGCTTTAAGAGCTCCAGAAAATTTAATCCCTCTTCCCTGGCGTAAACCGAGTAAAAAGCGGAAAGAGAAATAATCAGGGACACCTTCATCAATTCAGAGGGCTGCATGGTAAAAAAACCAAAATCAAGCCAGCGCTGTGATCCGCCTATATTTTTGCCAAAGACAAGCACCGCCCCGAGAAGACCGATGCATACCAGGTAAATGGCCAGGCTGCCTTTATCAAAAAGCTTATAGTTGATGGTAAAGGAAGCGCACATCACCACAAAACCAAATCCTATCCATATTATCTGTTTTTTAAACAGAATATGCAGACCGCCGGGAGCTCCGGCTGTAACCGCGCTGTAAAGCACAGCCAGGCCAATACAGGATATCAGGCAGGTTATGAAAAACAGCCCCCAGTCAAAACACTCCACAAGCCTTCTGTCAAACATGGCCGACTCCGTCTGTCAATTGCTTTTTTTTTTATCCATAAAGGTTTTTATAATTTCCCCGGCAATGGGCGCCGCAGCTGTTGACCCATGCTCACCATGTTCAATGAGCACAGACACCGCGATTTCAGGCTCTTCACTGGGTGCATAACACACAAACCAGGCATGATCCCTTAGATGATACGCCAGTTTTTCCTTTCGATCCCTGTCCCTGTTTTTTATGGTAAACACCTGAGCGGTTCCGGTTTTCCCGGAAATATCAACCGTGTTCAACCGAATCCCCCTGGCAGTGCCCCGGTCTCCCTGAACCACATTGAACAGCCCCTGCTTTACAAGATGCAGGGTCTCTATTCCAGCCGGAAGTCCGCCAAGGATCTCGGGTTCCCGTATTTCCACCGGTTCTTTTCCAGGCACCTGGAGAGATTTCAGAATCCTTGGCCGGTAAATGGTTCCATCGTTTCCCACAGCTGCGATAAACACCGCCATCTGAAGGGGAGTCACCAGGTTGAAGCCCTGGCCGATGGCCAGAGAAAGCGTCTCTCCTCCCTGCCAGGGCACATGATACCGTGTTTCCTTCCAGGAAGAGGTAGGAATAAGACCCGGGCGCTCATTGTCAAGCTCAATGCCTGTAACCCTGCCAAGGCCGCATCCCCTGGCATACTGAGCCAGGGCATCCACCCCCACCTCTTCTCCTGCATGATAAAAATATACATCACAGGACTGTTCCAGGGCACTCACCAGTCTCATTTCCCCATGACCCCATTTCTTCCAGCACCGGTACACCCGGTTCCCGTATTTGTAATGCCCCGGGCAGAACCAGGATGTTTTCCTGTTGACAGCCCCCTCTTCAAGGGCTGCTATGGCCGTTACCGCCTTGTAGGTGGAGGCCGGGGGATATTCTCCCTGGATGGCCTTGTTGGTTATGGGCCGTCGCGGGTCATTGAGAAGGGCCTTCCATTTCTCAAATGAAATCCCCCCGATAAAATCATTTAAATCAAAGGAGGGCGCACTGGCCATTACCAGGACATCCCCGTTGTTCGGGTCAATTGCCACCACAGCGCCAGCTTTGTCAGATAGAAGGGATTCCGCTTTTTTCTGAAGGGCATTGTCCAGGGTCAGAAAAATATTTTTTCCGGGAACAGATTCAACCCGTTTGATCACCCTGACCAGCCGCCCACTGGCATCTACCTCAACCTGCTGACCGCCCCTTGTTCCGCGCAAATAGGATTCAAACACCTTTTCAGCCCCGTATCTTCCAATGGAATCTCCGGATCTTACTCCGGGATATCTTCCGCTTACCAATTCCTGTTTATTGATTTCTCCAAGATATCCAATGATATGGGCCGCCCTTTTTTTATAGATATAATTCCGTCGGGGCTGAATATCAATGGAAACCCCGGGCAGGTCAAACTTGTGGGCTTCCACAACAGCCAGCTGGTCCCTTGACAGATCACTTTTCAACAAACAGGGCTTGTATCTTGAAAATCCGGGTTTTTCGCAGATTTTCTCCTTAAACACCTCAACCGGAACATCCACACATTTTGCAAGTTTTTCAAGCGTTTTTTCCACAGGCATGGCATCGTTTAACACAATCCTCAGATTAAAAGACGGACGATTGTCAACCAGTAAGGCACCATTGCGGTCATATATCAGCCCCCGGGAGGCCTCAACGCTTTCCAGTCGAATACAATTATTCTCTGAAAGCCTGCGGTACTCTTCTCCTTCAATGAGCTGAAGATATAATAGGCGTACAAAAAGTACGGCAAAGGCCAGAAGGATACATATAAGAGCAGGCATGACCCTTTTTTTCAACCACTCCTTGTCAGGATTTTTCATATCACCACTCCTGACTGTTCATACTTTTGAAAATTTTGTCGACAAAATTAAGCCAGTGCTTCTGACAGGTATGGATCACAAGGATTAAAACCGGCACCAGGAAAAAAGCCAACAATACCTGCTGCAGCATAAAAAAAAGATCCTGGGAAGAAACAGCGGATCTGCCGTTCTGAATAAAAAAGGAAAAAATTAAAAAGGTATTTTCAAGCAGAACAGCCAGGGCACTGACAATGGGAAGAAACACAAAACTGCCGGGATGCACAAAGGTTTTTAATTTCTGTACAATCAGAAACAGCCAGACATACACAGAAATATAGACACCAAAAGGAGCTCCGGACAGGGAATCCATAATGCTGCCGATTAAAACCACCCCGAACAGAATAAAGGGGCTTGAAAAGAGAAGACTGAGATAAAGAATATTTAAAATTAAAAGATCAAAAATTCGAACAAACCAGGAAAATCCAGGAAGCACAGCTGTCTGTAAAATTATTAACACCAGGGACAAAAAAACAAAAAAAATCAACCTTGTCATTTTTCATTATCCACTTCACTTGGCAGATCTCCCGGGCTGTTCTCCCGGCCCAGAGAAACCAGAACCTCCTCAAGTTTATCAAAATCAACAGAGGTCTTTACAATAATGGTCTGAAACAGACGGGAATTTTCCTTTTTTTTTTCAACCACCATTCCTATTCTCAATCCCTTGGGAAACACCTGATCCAGTCCGGAAGAAACAATGATATCCCCTTTTTCAACCTCGTCCTTTCTTAAAACATACATAAAGTAGCAATGATCTGTATTGTCCCCCTTAACAATGCCCCGGGACCGGGTATCCTGTACCAGGGCATCTACAGCGCTGCTTCTGTCCGTGATCAAAAGCACTCTGGCATATTTTTCAGAAACAGAGACAATCTGCCCTACAACCCCTTCAGACACCAGCACAGGAAGTCCTTTTACAAGTCCGTGACGCTGTCCTTTGCCGATCATGATGGTACGGAACCACGGAGAAGGGTCCCGGCCGATGACCTTGGCAGCAACCAGAATTTCCTTCTCAGGTGCCTTAAAATCAATAAACTTTCTCAACCGCCTGTTCTCAAGCTCAAGCTCCACAAGTTTATTCTTCAGATTGGCGGCCCGGGCCAGCTTTTCTTTTAAAACCGCATTTTCCTGCACAGCTGAAACCGTTGAGAAATAAGTTTCCCAAATATTCTCGACAAAATCAACACTGGTAAAAAAAATCATCTGAAACGGCGCAGCCAGGGAAATGGCAACACGTTCAACCGTACTTTTGGGGAGCGCTCCTCTGCTGCTTGCTGTCAAAAGAATGAGATTAACAACAATAAAAATAATACACGTGATAAGGAGAAGTGTTTTTCTTGAAAACATGTAATCAGGTAATCACAACTTCCCTGAGCATTGAGATACTGTCCAGCGCCTTTCCACAACCCAGGGCGACGGTGGACAGGGGATCTTCAGTGACAATGATGGGAAGTCCGCTCTTCTCTCTCAGGAGCTTGTCCAGATTTTTCAAAAGTGCGCCGCCGCCTGTGAGTACAATACCGCTGTCCACAATATCAGCCGCCAGTTCAGGGGGGGTCTGTTCCAGACAGATTTTAACCACCTCAACAATGGCATCAATCTGTTCTGAGATGGCCACACATATTTCTTCGGAATCTATGGCCAGAATCTTGGGAATACCAGATACAAGATCCCGTCCTTTAACCTCTATGGTTTCCAGAGTGTCTGCATCCGGGTAGGCATTTCCAATGGTCATCTTGATCATCTCGGCGGTTCTTTCCCCGATAAGAAGATTGTATTTTCTTTTGATATGCTGACTGATGGAAGCATCCATCTTATCTCCGGCTACCCGTATGGATCTTGAATAAACAATTCCGGCTAGGGAAATAACAGCCACTTCAGTGGTGCCCCCGCCAATATCCACAACCATATTGCAGGTGGGTTCTGTAATGGGAAGACCAGCACCTATGGCTGCCGCCATGGGTTCTTCAATGAGAAAAACCTCCCGTGCGCCGGCAAGTTCTGCTGATTCCTTTACCGCTCTCTTCTCCACCTGGGTTATTCCCGAGGGAACCGCAATGACAATCCTCGGCCGGACAAGGGTCCTTCTGTTATTATGCACTTTTCTGATAAAATGCTTTAGCATGGCTTCGGTCACTTCAAAATCCGCAATCACACCATCCCGCATGGGTCTTATTGCAACGATGTTTCCAGGGGTTCGGCCAAGCATCTTTTTGGCTTCAGATCCAACAGCAAGCACTCTGTTCTTTGTTCTTTTATCCGTTCGAACCGCCACCACAGAGGGTTCACTTAAGACGATACCCTTTCCCTTTACGTAAACCAGCGTATTGGCAGTACCCAGATCCAGGGCCAGATCACTTGAGAACACACCAAGAACAGAATCTATTATAAGGTTCATTTCACCTCTTCCCGATTATTATTCAATAAATTTCCTTTATTAAACACCAGTTAAAAATAAACACCAGTTAAAACTGATCCATAAATAATTTTTCATTCAGATATTCAGGTAACAGATATCCCTTATTTTTACAAGAACAAAAAACATACCATAAATTCTATTTTTTTTTACCTTATTTCTTTTTTGCCTCAAAAATCCATTAGGGTTTCCATAACGAGGTTGTGAATAACCGGTCTGAACTGCCTTATTTTTACATTGCTGCGATGCAGATGAACCCGGTTTGTCAGAAGGAGAACAATAATTGACTTTTCCGGGTCCATCCAGAAGGATGTCCCTGTAAATCCCAGATG
>JAWOEJ010000326.1:0-3129 GCA_046482845.1 Desulfobacteraceae bacterium
TATAAACCAAAGCATCCGGGAGTAGATCATCTGATCCTCCACGAGCTTACTCATCTAGAGCTTGCACACGAGGCCCGAGAAGAGGGCAAACAGCAGATGTTTACGTCGAATGAATCCAACAAGTCTGTTTTTATTAGGGCGTTTAAGAAAGAGGAACAGAAACTCAAAAAGCAGGGAATTCCTGAAGCTAAGGTGATTAACCTGATGCAAATGTTCTTCAGCGGTGTAAATAGTCAGATATTTAACACTCCAATCGATCTGTTTATTGAGGACCGTATCTACTATCGGTTCAAAGAACTCCGCCCCCTTCAGTTTATGTCGATTTACACGATCATTAAGCAGGGCATTGAGGCCAATACACGGCCTGACATCATCAAAATGACTCCCGCCAAGGTGCTCTCTACATCAATCACCTACAACCTGGTCAGTGCTATGCACGCGGCGACCCTTCCCTTAACACCAGGCAGTGAGCAGATGAAGCGCAAAAAACGGATCTATGTAGATATGGATGATGTTGTTTCCAGGACCACAGACACCTATGCAGAAATTGTTGGCCGGGAATTTGGGAAAAAAGTCCGGTTTGAGGATTTGGTCTCTTTTGATCTGAAAAAATCCTTTGGCCTGACAGAGAGAGAATTCAGCTGTTTTTTTGAACTGGTTCACCAGCCTGAGGTACTTCTATCCTATGAACCCGTGGAAGGCAGTGTGTCTGTGATGTCCATGTGGGGCCGTCAGGGGTATGACATAGATATTGTCACGGGACGGCCGCCTTCCGCCAGAGAAGCATCTCTTGCCTGGCTGGACAGATATCAGATTCCCTATGCCGCATTTACCATGGTGGACAAATACAACCGAACTGCCAGAGATTCGTCCGCAGTTATCTCAAAAGATCAGCTCATGCAGAGGCAGTATGATATGGCTGTGGAAGATTCCCGGGAAATGGCGATTTTTCTGGCCCATACCATGAAAGTGCCTGTATTTCTCTATGACCGGCCATGGAATATACAGCCGGTAAATCACAAAAAAGTCATGCGGGTCTGTTCCTGGCAGGAAATCAACGGGTGTTTGCCTTGATTTCATGCAGAGCTGTTTTATATTGCATTTAAATATATTAATAATGCAGGAGGATAACCATGGCTAATCATATAAAAACCGTTTTACTGCTCACTGTTATGACCGGCCTTTTTCTGGTGCTGGGGTATGCACTGGGCGGCCGGACCGGCATGATCATCGCATTGATCATTGCCTTTGCAATGAACTTTTTTTCTTACTGGCAGTCCCACAATATTGTTTTGAAAATGTACCGGGCTCAGCCGCTGGACCGGTCCCGGGACCCGGGGCTGTATGATACAGTGGCCCGCCTGGCATCCAGGGCCGGCCTGCCCATGCCGAAAATCTTTGTTATTCCGGAAGATGCTCCCAATGCCTTTGCCACTGGAAGAAATCCAGAACATGGTGTGGTCGCCGTCACCCGGGGACTGGTAAATCTCATGGACCAGTCGGAGCTGGAAGGGGTCCTGGCCCATGAACTTGGCCATATCAAAAACCGGGATATTCTCATCTCCACCATTGTGGCCACCATGGCCGGGGCTATCATGTTTGTTGCCTCCATGGCAAGGTTTTCCGCATTTTTCGGTGGAAGTGACAATGAAGAAGGCGGTCTGGGATTTGTGGGTATCATTGTCATGTCCATCCTGGCGCCTGTGGCTGCCATGGTGGTTCAGATGGCGGTCTCCAGATCCAGGGAATACCTTGCTGATGCAACGTCTGCAAATATTACAGGTCATCCTGAAGGTCTGGCATCGGCCCTGTCCAAACTTGGGTCCTATACCCGTCACAGCACAGTGGATGCCAATCCTTCCACCGCCCATATGTTCATTGTCAATCCGCTGTCCGGCAGAAAAATGGTCAGTCTTTTTTCCACCCATCCTCCTCTGGAGGACCGGATCAAACGCCTCACAGGTGCAGGGAACCCGGGTGCTGGAAGACAGAACAGCCAAAAAGAAGGTTCCACCATGATCGACCAGGGCCGGGCTTTCTGGGATTCACTGTCCTGAGAGGTGGAACATGCTGCTTTTGTGGAACATCCTGCTTTTATTGACCTCTGGAATTTTTTCCGGGGACGCTTTTAAACGGCAGGCGGATGATGAATCTGGCACCTTTTCCGGGTTTGGAAAGAACATCCAGGGTGCCGCCGTGATTTTCTGTAATGATAAAATAGGAAATTGACAGGCCAAGCCCGGTTCCCACACCAATGGGTTTTGTTGTAAAAAAAGGCTCAAAAATTTTTTTCTTTACGGCCCCGGTCATTCCAGGCCCGTTATCCTGGATTTCCATGCGCAGCATGTCTGATTCTTCTTCCCTGGAAATTCTTAAAATAAACCGGTTTTTTTCTGCCTGGGGATTCTCAAACATGGCCTGGGCACCGTTGTTCAGGATATTTAACAGAACCTGCTGTATTTTGTTTCCCTCACAGACCAGCAAGGGCAGGTTCTGTTCAAATTTTTTATCAATGACGATTGATTTAAAATCATAATGTTTTTTTAAATTATAGTCAGCTGCGGCAATCTCAAGGGTTTTTTCCATGAGCTGGACAGGGTCCCGGCTGGAAAAGGAATCATCGCTTTTCCTTGCAAAATTCAGCATGTTTTCCACAATGGCAGCCATCCTCAGGCCGGAATCCTTTATGGACGAAATGATGGCTGGGACTTTGCGGGCATGCATAAAAGACAGAATAGACTCCATTGTTGTATCTGCATTTTCGGCTGCCTTTACATTGGGGGGCATTGCCGTATATGTCAGACGGTTTTCAAGAACCGCAGCATTCTGTATCAGTGCGGCCAGGGGATTGTTGATTTCATGGGCCATGCCTGCTGCAAGGCCGCCAACGGAGATCATTTTTTCATTTTGAATTAAAACTTCCTGGATTTTAACTTTTTCTGTTACATCGTCAATAAGGATCACAGCCCCCTGCAGGCCCTGATCAAAAAGGGGATAAATCGTAATGTCATGATACGTTGAATCTGTATGTTCCATTTCCATGGGCAGCCTTGAAATCTGCTGTATCGTTTTTGTGTCAAGGCTTTTCTCAACTAGCTGCATGTGGGTCTGTATCCAGGGAAAAATATC
>JAWOEJ010000330.1:0-4916 GCA_046482845.1 Desulfobacteraceae bacterium
ATGCTCCATTCCATTGATACTGAGGGTAAAATCATCAGAGTAAGCGATTATTGGCTGGAAAAAATGGAATACCGGCGCAATGAGGTGATTGGCAAATACCTGACAGGATTTTACACGGAAAAGTCAAAAAAATACGCAGAAGAGATTATTTTCCCGGAATTTTTCAAAACCGGATTCTGCAGAAATGTGCCGTACACCTATGTGAAAAAATCCGGTGGACAGATCGATATTCTGCTTTCCTGCTACGGGGTGCGCAATGAACAGGGAGAGGTTGAGCGGTCCCTTGCTGTAAGCGTTGACGTCACAGAAAAAAACCAGGTCCAAAAAGCCCTTGAACAGGCCAAGGAAAAACTTTCCAGATACTCGGTTGACCTTGAACATCAGGTGGCAAAAAGAACATCTGAGCTGCAGAAAGCCCAGGAAAGCCTGAGAAAACTGTCCAAAAACATCATGGACGCCCAGGAACGGGAGAGAAGCGCCCTGTCAAGGGAACTTCATGATCACCTGGGACAGGTGCTCACCGCCCTGAGAATTGATGCGGTCTGGATTGCCAGGTATTTTTCCGGCAGGGACGAAAATCCAGCCCTGCGGGCAAACCGCATATGCGCCCTGATTGACGATACCATTGCCGATGTCAGGGATATGGCCTTTAAGCTCAGGCCCGGGGTGCTTGATGATCTCGGGATTGTCGAGGCGCTGGAGTCTTTGACAAATGATGTGGAAGAACGCTCTGATATTTCCTGTGTTTTTATCCACAGCAATGTAAAAGAAGTGCCCGACATGCTGGCCACTGTTCTTTACAGAATCACCCAGGAAGCCATTACAAACGTATTAAGACACGCCAGGGCCTCTGTTATAGAAGTGGATTTAAGAAAAAAGGACAACATGATTGAATTAACCATAAAGGACAACGGCTGCGGTTTCAACCCGGCTTCAGACAATAAAAGCCAGGGCTTTGGGTTGACCGGCATGCAGGAAAGGGCAATACTTGCCGGAGGAGAACTTCAAATTATTTCTGAAAACGGGAAAGGCACCACTATCTGCTGCAGTGTACCGGAAAGGAGTCATTTTTGATTAAAGTTCTGCTGGCCGATGATCACAAGATCGTCCGGGAAGGTCTGAAAAGAATCATTGAAGAAAGTGGTGAAATGGAAGTCATAGCAGAAGCAGCAGACGGCAGCGAAGCCATAAAAAAAGCCATGGACACCAGACCTGATGTGGCTGTGGTGGATATTTCCATGCCCGGCATGGACGGGCTTGAAGTGGTGGCCAGACTTAAGGATTACACCCCTGAAATTCCTGTGCTGATTCTGACCATGCACGATGAGGAACAATATGTGGTCCGGGCCGTTGAAACCGGGGCCATGGGCTATGTAACCAAGCAGTCTGCTCCGGAACAGCTGGTGGATGCTGTCAAAAAAGTCTTTTCCGGCAGCAGGTACCTGACGGAAAAGGCAAGTGAAGCCCTGGCCTTGAAAATTGTCAAGGGGAAACGGTCCCAGACAGGAGTGGATTCCCTTTCAATGCGGGAACTCCAGGTGTTGTGCAAGCTTGCCGTGGGAAAGACAAACCATGAAATTGCAGACACCTACAATATCAGTGTGAAAACCGTTGACACCTACCGATCCAGGGTTTTAAAAAAACTCAACCTCAGAAACAATGCTGAATTGTCAAGATTTGCCATAAAAAACAAAATTGTTGAATTTTAATAATTGAGGGGCAGATGCTTATATCTACTATTGTCTGACAGACATCTGCATTCTATAGGATCTGCCTTTAAAAAAAGCTGTGGCACAGGCTGCAAACTCACGGGGCTCATAAAATGTGCAGGAGAACAGATCAAGATATACTGATTCAGCCCCGCTGACAAAATACCCGGACAGGGCAGCCGTCTCAAATAACTGGGTCATGGTAACCCCTTCAAAGCCGTGACCGTTTACAAAAGGCATAATCCGGCACTTTCCAAGCCTTTTACAACCCAGTTGACAGCCCGTGTCACAGGCAAATTTTTCAATTTCTGCCGGGCTGCTTATCAATTCAGGATCGCTGCTGTAAATATCCACCAGGGTTGAAACCCCCCAGGGGGTCGTCTGTTTATATGTCTTTTCCCATGAAATCGGAGAAATGTCTGGATTTTCAATCATCTCACCCAGCTCTCTGTGTTCAACAGCCCGGGGGACAATCCCCCGGTTCAAGTCCGAGGAAATCACCACATTTTCTGCCCCGAAAGATGCCTGCATTGAATTGACAGCGGTTTCCAGGTCAATGCAGTCATCGCAGACAAAAATATCCACTGCAGCATAATCATGTTCCGGCCATGCATGAATGGTAAAATGCGACTGAGCAATAACCACAACACCGCTTACACCCTGGGGGCTGAATTTATGGAAAGAGGAACTGACAATCCTGGCATTGCTTTCATTGGCGGCTTTTATCAGCGAAGCCTCAACCCGGTCCGCACGGGTCAGGGCATTGGGGCTGCACTTGTAGTACTCAATGGCCAGCTGCCTTCCCAATACCAGACCATCCTTTGAGTCGGCCTCCTTCCCCCCTTTGTTGATTCTGTCTGCAAACAAGGATTTCATTTACTTATTTTTCCAAAATAATAATTCTTTTGGGCCTGGTCATAACATCGGCCACTCGTCACATTTGGCGTGCCATTACCCCATAGTATCAAAAATTCTTTTAAACACAATACACTGCCGGCACAATTGTATTTTTTCCTCCCAGGAGCGGCAGGGGCTTCCCCTGCGCATCAGTCCTGTTACAAACCAGCATATGTCCCCGGACTGAAACTCCCATGCAGGACATATTTCAATTATTTCACCAGGGCATTTCAGAATATCCCAGCAGTTCAGCACATTTTTTTGGGGATTCAAATCGGATCTGGATACAAGGAAAAGGATTTGTCTTTCCACATGATGGGGAATATTGCGCCAGCCCTGTTCATAGCTGTGCACCGCCTTGATGGAAACACCAAGTATCCAGGCCATTTCCTTCTGGGTTTTGTTCAGCCGGGTTCTAATCTCTTTAAATCTTACCCTTTCCATAAATATCTATTCCCACGAAATACAAGTTCTGGGACAGTTCTGGACCGCTTCATTGATGCTTTCATCTGAATAGTCATCAAGAACAGCCGTCTCTATATATCCGGCATCATTAAGCTGAAAAACCTGGGGCGCCAGTTCAACACAGACATTGCACAGGATACAGCATTCAAAATCAATTACCGGAACAACAGAAGCCATGTCTGTTTTCATACCTGTTTTCCCTCTTGGTTATAGTACCACGCCCATGACGTGATACCCCCTTTATAAATACAGGGTGAGCGTCTGTCAAACCATTTGCTGTGATCCATATCACACCTTGAAACCCGCCATGGCATCCTTGAGCTGGCCGGCAAAATCAGTGAGTTTAAGCGCATTAACACTTACCTGGTTACTGGAATCCACCACCCGGCCCGCATTTTCATCGACACTTGAGATATCTGCGGCAATACGCCCGGATGCAGCGGATGACTCAGAAATATGGGTATTGGTCTCATGGATGCCCTCTGACACCTGAACAATATTTCGGGTAATCTCCCTGGCTGTGATGGACTGCTCTTCTACGGCCCCGGCAATGGAGGATACAATGTTGTCCACATCCTGGACAACTTTTAAAATTTCATCTATCTCAACAACTGTATCACTGGTCGAACGCTGTATATGATCTATTTTTTCCTTGATATTCTGGGCCGCATCTGCGGTCTGACCGGCCAGCTGCTTGATTTCACCGGCAACAACGGCAAACCCTTTGCCGGCCTCTCCTGCCCGGGCAGCCTCTATGGTGGCATTCAATGCCAGAAGGTTGGTCTGTTCAGAAATTTCACCTATCATGTCTGTAACCTGTCCAATATCTGTTGCCTCCACACCAAGGTCATTGACCCGTGTTGATGTTTTTCTGACCTTTTCCACGGCAGTTTCCGTTACATTTCTGGCATTTCCCGTGTTTTCTGCAATCTCGTTGGCCGTGGTATTCATCTCTTCCATGGCCGAAGATACGGTATCCAGATTGGATGAGGATTCTTCAGAAAGAGAGGCAACAGCAGAAAGCCGCTGATTCAATGACAATATTAAATCTGTTTTCCATATTTTTCATCCCGTTATACCCGGTGAACCCCACAACAGCGGTTATAACAGCTATACAGAGGAAGGCTGACATATTCTTTGCGCGAAGTGTAAAAAAAAAATCCATGCTTGACTCCATTATAAAAAAATTTTAATTCACTCATACTTGATTATCAAAGGAAAAAACAATTAAGACCCCCCAGGGGTTGCCCGGGCAGGAACATTAAGAACCAAAGGAGATTAGACTTTTTTACCCTGCCAGGCGATTTGACAATCAAGCTGTTTGAGGATTGCAGCCCGCAGTATCGCCGATTTTCAGTCTGCAGGGCAAAAAGCCCTCCAACGGTCTCATTCCTTACAGGGCACCCTTTGGGGGCGGCGCTATTCAAAAAACCTGACGTTCAAATTTTAATATGTACATAGTGTTTGAGTGGCTCGTAGAGGAGCTATGCTCATCTACGAGCCGTCCAGACACGAGGTTTTCGTTCAGACACTACATAAACATATTTAAAAAAACAAATCCAGTAACAAATATGTATTCCAAAAAACTTTTTTTCTAATTTTTCCTGAAACCGCTGACCCCCTTACAATTTAAGGAAGCCCAACAAAATTGTACAAAATTTTCTGATAGCATAATCAGAAATCTGCGCATTGACCTGTTCACCTCCACCTGTTACAGACATAGAGGATAGAATTTTCTATCAAACCTGTTCATTATCATCAATTTAATGTCAAGGAGGATTTTTATGAGACGTAAGCTTTTAGTATTATCAATGTGCCTTTCACTTGTGTGTGCCTTTGCATGGG
>JAWOEJ010000389.1:0-2705 GCA_046482845.1 Desulfobacteraceae bacterium
CTGCAGAGAAAACTTCTGATTGCGGTTCATCTCATGCTGTTGCAGAAACTGCATCTGCAGAGAAAACTTCTGATTGCAGTTCATCTTAGTTTGTTCTACCTTCCTCATTTATGTTGAATTTTTTTATGATATCACCCACCTCGCCCAAATACAAACAATATGACATATGACCATGAAAAATAAATCCATACAAAAGCGCTCACAATGCAGCTTTCCCACAGCATTGAATAACTCGACAGATCTGATTTTCTCCTTGTATCTTTGTTCACCTTATGCAATAGCAAACCTATCAACTAAAATAGATCTATAACCCAAAACAAAGAGGCAGTTAATATGACTTGTATATATAGCCTGGACCAGATTAAAGCGGTTGTCAGGGACCTGCCGTTAACCAGCATTATTTCCGAAGGATTTAAAGCATATTCAAAAGGTGATGTCATCGTTCCACCGGTAGGTGAATTGAATTTTGACAACCCGCCGGGCGACACCCATATCAAATACGGATACATCAAAAACCACGAGACGTATGTGATCAAAATTGCATCAGGCTTCTATAAAAATTCTGAAATTGGACTGCCTTCCAGCACCGGAATGATGCTCGTTTTTTATCAGAAAACAGGTATGTTGAAAGCGATCCTCCTGGATGAGGGATATTTGACTGACATCAGAACAGCAGTTGCCGGGAGTATCAGTGCGACCTGCCTGACCGGCAAACCTGTAAAGGGGATTGGTATCATCGGAACCGGCACCCAGGCGCGGTTTCAGCTTACGTATCTCAAAGCAGTAACATCCTGCAGACAGGTCTACATCTGGGGACGAACTCAAGAAAAAATGGACATCTATAAAGCGGATATGGAACGTCTTGGATTTGAGATTATCCCGCAGCAGACACCAGCAGAAGTAGCTGCCCATGCCAGCCTGATTGTTACAACCACGCCATCTGACCGGCCGCTTTTGCATGCAGCAGATATCAAGCCTGGTACCTGCATTGTTGCCATGGGCTCTGACACAGAGACCAAACAGGAACTGGATGTTGAGATCCTGGCAAAGGCCGATGTGGTTGTTGCAGACGCAATCTCACAATGCAGGGTAAGGGGAGAAATTTCAAAAGCATTGGCCAAGGGAAAAATTAAAGAAACCGATATCATTGAACTGGGTGACCTGCTGGAGAATCCTGCAAAAGTAAAAGTGAAAAATGCCGATATCTGCGTGGCAGACCTGACAGGCGTGGCTGTCCAGGATATTCAGATCGCCACGGCAGTCTGTGATGCCCTTTCTTCAAAAATAAAGGAGAAAGCATGATTAAATATATCAGTACAAAAGGCGGCATTGATCCTGTTGGTTTTGACCAGGCCGTACTCGCGGGTTTTGCAGATGACGGAGGCCTGTTCGTCCCGGACAGCATCCCCCGCATTTCCCGCGACAAACTTGCCGAACTCAGCCACCTGTCCTACACAGACCTTGCCTTTGAACTGACATCTTTGTTCATTGATTCCGCACTTATCCCTTCAAAAGATTTGAATGCCTTGATCAAAAAGAGTTTTAAAACGTTTGAACATCCAGATCTGATGCCTCTTGTTCCAATGAAACAGGATAAAAACATATTGATCATGGAACTGTTTCATGGTCCGACACTGTCATTTAAAGACATAGCCATGGGATTTTTAATCAATGTCATGGATTATCTGCTGGCCGGAAAAAATGAACACTTGAACATTGTTCTGGCTACCACCGGTGATACCGGCCCTGCTGCCGCTTTTGCTTCGGCCGGGAAATCAACCATCGACTGCTGGCCGCTTTATCCTGCCGATATGATCTCTCCGGAACAGGAACGGCAGATGACAACCCTCCACCAGGACAATATTCATCCTTTCAGTGTCACACACTGTAAAGACGGCGGGGACGATCTTGATGTGGTTGTGGCTGGTCTTTTTTCAAAACCAGGAATCCAAAAAAGCCTGGAGTTGTCAAGTGTTAACTCCATCAACTGGTGCCGGGTCATGTTCCAGGCCGTCCACTATGCTTATGGATATTTCAGAGCATGTTCCCGAATTGGTGAACCGATAGATTTTTGTGTTCCCAGCGGGGCTTTTGGAAATCTGTTTGCCGGTTTTCTTGCAAAATCCATGGGTATTCCGATCCGGAAATTCATTTGCGCCAACAACAGAAATCAAACCCTCCACAGGGTAATTTCCACAGGGGAGTTTGTGAAAAAAGATCTCATCCAGACAGTTTCATCGGCTATTGATATTGTATTGCCGTATAATTTCTGGCGGTTTTTATATTTTGTTTCCGGCTGCAGTGCTGAAAAAACAAAGAACTGGATGGATGAATTTGAAAAAAACGGACGGATCTGTATTGATGAAAAGACGTTGGCAGCAATATCATCATCTTTTGGTTCCTGCGCCATTACAGATGAAACAACACTGGCAACCATTAAACAGACCTGGGAAAATGAAAATTACCTTTTAGACCCCCATGGGGCGGTTGCGCTTGCCGGAGCCAGAGCAGTGAATGACAAAACCGGTATATCCATAAAAACCATTTAGGCGATCGGGCGAATGTAGGCGCTCTCGAGGTCCTGCCGGGTGAGCAGTTCCATCGTCGCGTCGGTCAACTCCTCTCTGGTGTATGGGATCTCCATATCGTATGGTTTCGCCGACGCGAACAGCCGATCGAGGTGTTCCTCCCAGCGGAAGATCGCC
>JAWOEJ010000404.1:0-5804 GCA_046482845.1 Desulfobacteraceae bacterium
GTAGACGGTTTGAATCCGGTGTCGGCGATCAGGTCGTCCACATCTGCATAGGTGGCGGGCACATCTCCGGGCTGCAGGGGCAGAAACTCTTTTTCCGCTTTCTGGCCCAGGGCTTTTTCAATGGCATCCACAAATGCCATCAGGGGCACCGGGTTGTTGTTGCCGATATTGTACAGTTTGTACGGGGCGCAGGAGGAAGAGGGGTTCGGAGTCCGGGATGACCAGTCAGGGTCGGGTCTGGGCACGATATTCATGACCCGGACAACCCCTTCCACAATGTCGTCGATATAGGTGAAATCCCGCTGCATCTCACCGTTGTTGAACACTTTGATGGGCTGGTTTTCCAAAATGGCTTTGGTGAAAAGGAACAATGCCATGTCCGGTCTGCCCCAGGGGCCGTACACCGTGAAGAACCGCAGCCCTGTGGTGGGCAGGTTGTACAGGTATGAGTAGGTGTGGGCCATGAGTTCATTGGCTTTTTTGGAGGCTGCGTACAGGCTGATGGGGTGGTCCACATTCTGGCGCACGGAAAAAGGCATGGCCGTGTTCAGGCCGTACACCGAGCTGGAGGAGGCATACACCAGGTGTTTTACATTGGTGTGGCGGCAGCCTTCCAGGATATTGCCGAATCCCACCAGGTTGCTGTCCACATAGGATGCCGGGTTTTCAATGCTGTGGCGCACCCCTGCCTGGGCTGCAAGGTTGACCGCATAGTCAAACCGGTGGTCGGCAAAGATCTGCTGCATGTGTTTTCTGTCAGCCAGATCAGCCTGGATGAATGTGAAGTCCGGATTTTTGTTGATGACGGCCAGCCGGGCCTTTTTTAAATTAACGTCATAGTAATCATTTACATTGTCTATGCCGCAGACCTGGTGCCCGTCGGTGAGCAGTCTTGCAGACAAGTGAAACCCGATGAAGCCGGCCGCGCCTGTTACCAGTATTTTCATAGTATTTCCGCCCAAAGGTTAAAAACCGCAGTTGATGATCAGACAGCGCGTTGTGCTGCAGCGCATGTAATTCATTCAGAGGGTAGTATCATAAAATTGGGAAAAAAAACAATGAAAAAGAGGAAAGTGAGGGGTGAGGGGGCTCATCCTTATTTATGGTAGATCTTTGAAGGAAGGGGTGCTGCTCCATTTGCTGATTCTTTTCCAGTCGCAGCGGTCTTCCCAGCTTTTTCTGCGGTCTTTTGTGTTTTTGCGCCGCTCATATCCGGTGTAATCAGACCCCATGTCGAGGATGCGCCTGTCAACCGGGGATCTTCGGTCCACGGCAGATCGGGAGGTGTAAATAGTTTTTGTTTGAGCCATGATTTTCTCCTTAACGTGAATTTTGGGGTTAATGGATTGTAACCAGGCCTCAACAGGACCATGAATATCAGCGGCAGCTTGTCCGTGAACAAAAACAAAAGGAAACAGCCTTAAAAAAACAGGTCCGGCACAACAAATTTTAAAGTACTGCAAAGATTATATGATATCAATCCGGCATTTGTCAAAGTATTTGTGGCAGTTAAAACGCTTGCAATTCAATTGAATCAGAGTAGGGAATTATTTCTCCAATGGCTCTGCGTTTCCAGATAAGTTCCGTGTGAGATGCATCATAGATTTTTTGGGGAACAGGATAAGCCTTGACAAGTCTTTCTATAAGTTGTTTTTCCTCCGGCAGCAAAGGAGCTGTCACTTTTTCATCTGCATTTTTGATAGGATCTAACAGTTCTGAATAGTTGTTTAATTGTGGGCCGTAGGGAAGAGCTGCATAGGTGGACCCTGTCATACTCTTTTTCGTTTCCCTGTAGCAGGAAAAATCAGCGTACCAAAGGTATTTTCCTGCGAAAAGCATGCGGTCCCCTTTTTTGAAAAAGGTTTCATTCAAAAGAGATTCTGTATATTTTAATACCAATTTTATTCGTGAAATCGAAAAAGTACGATTTCCAGTATAATCGGTGTGCTGTTCGATGCCCAAAAGTTCTTTCCGCAGGAGATTATCCATGGATTTGCTCTGTATAATGCCTCCTTCCCAGCGCTTTACACTGGCAATACCAATTCCAATTTTTTTTGCCAGCCCCTTCTGGGTAAGGTTTAACCTTTTTCTGTGATGTATGATCTCCTGCCCGGTTAATAAACCGGTTTCTTTCCGGTAGGCATCTGAAATGTTTTTTTGCAAATCAGCTGTTTGTCCAACAGTTCCAATTTCCAATTTACAGCCGGGGCAAATATATATATTATCTTTATAATGGATATTCACACCTCTAAAAACTGTTTCTTTTTCTATTTTGGCAAGTATCATTTCCCTGTTACATGCAGGGCAGTATTCTATTGAAACTGGCATTCTTTCAACTCCTTTCTCTATTTTTATGAAGCGAAACAACATAACATATGTCATTTCTGACAGAAAATTTGTAATAAATCAGCTCTTCAAGGATTTTGCTTTCCACTTTATTTTTTCAACGGTTAGATTGCGCACGCTTGATCATGTTCTCTACATTTTCGGTTGCATTAAAAACAGTCAAACAAACTTGTGGATGGCGTTTTTGAAAAACACGAAAGATCTGATCCGCAAAAGCCTGTCCGATTTGTGTGACTCCCTGAAAATCCAAAACAACTTCAGTGAACCGGTCAAACCGAGAGATCAATCTTTTTGCCTGTGATCGTGATATTAAAGATTCCCCTTCATGTTCCATTAATTTTACCGGAATAATGGTCTTGTGAAAAGAAGGGTCTTTGTCCGGATCTGAAAACTGCATGAATATGTCCCCAAGTTGTGTTGAAGAATCTTTTTTTATTTGCATGTGAACACGTGTCCCCGGGATATCATTTTTATCTTCCAATATGATCCCCTCTGTGTTGCCAAATCCATAGTAATGCAGTTCATGAGAGTGGATGGCAAATTTATCAAAAGCCCGGGAGGTAAAAAAGATCCCCTCCCCACTATGGTTTTCAGGATCTGAAGTGAATTTTCCTTTGGCCAGCTCCAGAATTGATTGTCTGGGGTGATCCAGACCCAAATCTTCTTTTATTTTTTTAAAAATACCTATACCATTATCCATTACATTGATCAGGACATTCAGGTAATCAATTGTCAATCGTATTAATAATTTGTCTGCCCCTGAATGATCAACCACATTGTTTACCATTTCAGTGAAGCCGTATTGGCAAATGGTTTTTACATTACCCGGCAGATCTGTAAGCTTTGGGGATATATCCCGGGTCCACAAAATGTCCTCTTCCAGATCCTGATTATCATAGTCCCAGGAGTATTTGGTTTTTACCAGTTGATAGTTTGGGTAACGGTTGGAACCTTTCTTTTCAAGAATTCCAGAATCAATCAGTTCTCCGATATACTTCAAGACAGTCGGCCGGCTGATTTCAAAATATTCACAAGTTTGAGAAGTGATCAGGTTCGGATTTTTTGATACATTGGAAATAATATATTTTTTTATTGTGTCAATCACCTCTTCAGTGAATTTCATCTGTTTCTCCGGGATTCAAAATTTAAAATAAAAATAAAAAACAAAAACACAGTTTAAATATAAAAATAAAACCGGATTTATTAAAATTCAAGATAAAAATAAAATTTATTTTGGAATTGGGGTCAGGAAATTACGGACTTTTTCAACCCGGTTATCCTGCACTTTAGGGGCACCATGGTTTCCAATATAATTTCATTTTGTTTTTTAGCTGGACTGGATGAAGTCTTCTGAGGGGCCTGTTTTTATAAAAAATTCAAAAATATGTAAAGTTTTTACCTTGATTTTATACTATAAATTATGAAAAATTACCTTGTAAAATTACATTGATGATGTAATAATATGCATTATAGAATAATTTCAATTTGGAAATAAACTCATGGAAAGAACTATTGACGTCAAATTAATCGAATGGAAAAATCAACCTTTCAGAAAGCCCTTAATCGTCAGGGGAGCAAGGCAAGTCGGTAAAACATATTCAATCACCCATTTTGGAAAAACCTGTTTTGATCACCTGATCAAACTGGATTTTGAGCGGAACAGAAGTGTTCATAAGATTTTTGATCAGGATTTGTCGGTTCAAAAGATAATTCAGGACATCGAAATTTTTTCAGAAATAAAAATTATCCCGGGGAAAACCCTGCTCTTTTTTGATGAAATACAGGAATGTGAAAGGGCCTTATTGAGTCTGAGATACTTTTATGAAGAACTGCCTGGTCTTCATATCATAGCTGCCGGTTCAATGCTTGAATTTGCCCTGGGACAGGTTTCCTTTCCGGTTGGGAGAGTGGCTTTTGAATGGATGCAGCCAATGACTTTTTATGAATTTTTGAATGCTGCTGAAAAAAACATTCTTGCTGAACAACTCCCCTGCATTTCAAATTTTGAACCTGTCAGTGAATTTACACATCAAAAAATCATAGAACAGCTGAAAATCTATTTCCTGACAGGCGGCATGCCTGAAGCGATCAAACGATATTGTCATACCGGATCCATTGCAGATAGTTTCAAAGTGCATGAAGAAATCTTTCAGGCATATCTCCAATCGCTGATAAAGTATAATCGAAGGGCCGACATTGACAGCCTGGACCATATCATGAGAATGATTCCATCATTTATCGGCAGTCAGATAAAATATACCCGCTTGGATCCCGAAAGAAGGATCGAAAAAACCAAAACATCCCTTCAAATATTGGAAAAAGCACTAATCCTTCAAATTATAAGATCTTCAAATGCGGGCAGTCTTCCTTTAGGTGCAGGCGTATCAACAAAAAAAATGAAACCTTTGTTTTTAGATATCGGCCTGGTGCAATACAACAGCGGGATATCGGCAACGGATATTTTAAGAGCAAAAGATTTATCCCATATTTACCGTGGCGCGCTGTCAGAACAATTTGTCGGTCAGGAAATAGTGGCTGCAGGCGGATCTGAATCCCGGAAAATGTATTACTGGGCAAGAGATACAAAAAACAGCGTTGCAGAAATTGATTACCTGTACGTCCACGACGGTACGATTTTGCCCATAGAAGTGAAAAGCGGACCCAAGGGCAAACTGAAGAGTCTTCATATCTTTATGCAGGAACATCCGGATATTAAAACAGGCTATGTGATGTCACCGGTTGCCTTTGAAAAACAACGTGTTGATCATATAACCTTTATCCCTGTTTACACGCAATTCAGGTAACATTCTGAGTCCGATAACGGACACCAGACCTCGGTCATCACAACTACCTGAACGATGCGTTCATGGACGATGATCCCCAGGTGTTTCTGATCGCTCTTGGCCACCTGGCCAGAAAACAGGGCATGCAGGAAGTTGCCAAAAAAACTGGGTTGAACCGGGAAAGCCTGTATAAATCATTTTCCGGCAGCGGTAACCCGCAATTTGTAACCGTCAAAAAAGTAATCAAAGCCCTGGGCTGCAAGCTGGCGGTGGCGTGATGCTGCCGGAAAACATTGAATCAGACCCTGTTCCACGGGAAGTGGCGGAAAATATCAACCGGAGCGCCACCTTTGAAAAGCTTGCCCTGGCCATGGGCGTGTCAGTGGGTCAGGTGCAGGATTGAATCCAAGATGAAAGATCAAATACACTGGCTGCAACGGCTGAAGGGCCGGCTTTTGTTTGTCATTATGATAATCCCCGGCATCTGCCTCCTGCCAGGTCATGAGCAGGAGTTTGTTTTGGTTCACGTACACAACAGGTTTCTGTTTGACTATACGTCCAGCGTGATGATAATTAGGATGTAACAGTTATTCTTGGTGTCAAACTATTCAAAAACACAATTAATTCGAAATAAATGATTTTTATATATTCTTGAAATAATTCTGAATTTATGAT
>JAWOEJ010000160.1:0-3175 GCA_046482845.1 Desulfobacteraceae bacterium
CCCCGGGAACCCCGGAAGTTTCCATTAAAAGAACCTACAATACTGAAAACCGGCAGCTTGTCATTGATTTTCACCAGCTCAATTATGACAATCAGTTTAACAACCTGCACCCGCCCTGTCATATTCCTGTTAAAACCGGCCTGATTGATAAAAACGGGCAGGATATCACCCCGGATACACAATCCCTGTATCACCTGAAAAACGAGACAGATCAGCTTGTTTTTGAAGACGTACCGCCCGGAACGTTTGCGTCACTGTTCAGGGAATTCTCTGCCCCTGTTAAATTAAAAACAGACTTTACAATTCAGGAACTTGCCTTTTTACTGGAACATGACAATGATGATTTTAACAGATGGGATGCTGCCCAGCAGCTGTTTTTCAGGGAAATAAAAACCGTTTTTTTCAATATAAAAAACAACCAGCCCTGTAACCTTTCACTGCCCGTACAAAATGCCTTTGGCGCCCTGCTTGCCAGGACAGATAATAAAAAGGCCTTAACCGCCAAAATCCTTGCCCTTCCTGAAGAAGATGAAATAGGCGAAACCTTTGAGACCATAGATGTAAATCTGATCCACAAAGCCAGGATGTTTGTAAAAAAGAGCCTGGCTGCTGCATTAAAAGATCAGTTCATATCTACAATATCAAACTGCTGCCGGTACAGCCCAGCAGATCTCTCCTCAAAAGCCATGGCGGAGAGGAGCTTAAAGAACCTCTGTCTGTCCTATTTAGGCGCATTGAACACAGATGAATCCACAGATATCATTTACCGGCATTTCCTGGCTTCAGAAAACATGACTGACGAAATCGGTGCCCTTTCAATCCTGACAGACATCGCCTCCCCCAAAACCCGAGAGGCCCTGGATCAATTTTATGACAAATGGAAACATGAGCCGCTGGTGATTGACAAATGGTTTGCAGTCCAGGCCGCATCTATTCTTCCGGATACCATGGACAGGGTTGAGGCACTGACCCGGCACAGGGATTTTACCATGGAAAATCCCAACCGAATAAGATCGCTGACCGGGGTTTTTTCCACTCAAAACCCTGTAAATTTTCACAGATCAGACGGCAGAGGATACAGATTTCTTTCCGATCAGATCCTTGCCCTTGACCCAAAAAATCCCCAGATCTCAGCACGCCTTGCCTCGGCTTTCAGTCAGTGGAAAAGATATGACGTCAAACAACAGGCCCTGATGGAAAACGAACTTGACAGAATCATAAAAACACCCTCGCTTTCCAAAGATACATACGAAATCGTGACAAGGGCATTGGCAGGGGGACATCAGGGAATTTCCCAATAAATCGGAATACTGCTCCATCTGCTGGTTCTTTCCCACCCATACCGGTCTTCCCAGCCCTTTCTTCTGTCCTCGAGGCTCTCCCGTCTTTCCGGAAGCGGATACCTGGGCCCGAGATCAAGGACGCGGCGGTCCTGTGGCGCCCGTCTGTCGATAATTGCCCTGCTGATTTTTCTTTTTTTACCATTATACATAGCAACCCCCTTTAAATTTATCAAAACTGGTTTTCCCAGATCATTTTGTATCTGGTTTTTCCAAATCGCTTTGTATTTTATATGAAACAGCCGATTAAGAGCTCCCAGCGGTTGCCTGTCAGGAACATTGAGAACCAAAGGAGATCAGACATTTTGCCCTGCCAGGCGTTAAAAAAAATCAAACTGTTTGAGGACCAGTGGCCGCAGGTTGCCGATTTTTAGCATGGCAGGGCAAAAAGTCCTCCATCGGTCGCTGTTCTGACAGGCAACCGCTGGGGGCGGCTCTCTCCTGTTGGCTGCGCGTCTTCGACCCATTCTTCGTTGTGTCCGCCAGGACATGTGGGTTATATGAAACACTCGTCAACGCATTGTCATTGACGGCGTTTTATTCTTCGTTGTGGCCGGATCGATGATCATGGGCCGGCCATGCCGGTTATATATGATGTGGCAGTAGTAGACTGAGCAGATGTGCTGGCGCTTTTCCTATATTAATTAAGGACAGTATACAATGCAGACAAGAAAGGTGTCAAAACTTTTTTTGTTTTTAAAATTCATGGGGCAAAATTAGATTCTTTGCAATAAGCCCGTAAAACGAATGGGTTTCAGACAGAAAAAACCAGCCCAGATGACCGGCGCAGAAGCGGCAGACAGCCACCTTCCAGGAATACCCGGGAAACCAGGTAAATTCCCGGGTCAACTGGGAAAATCCAGAACAGCCGTCTGCTTTCCTGTAACAGACCACCTCAAACACAAGGCCGTGGGGATTTGCAAAAATATGATCATGGGAGCCGTTTACAACAATCTGATCCTTTGTACTGGCAATTCTGTTTTTACAAAAGGCACAGAGAATCCCTTTATCATTTTTTTCCCGGGTTTCTGCCGATTCTTTTTCAAGCAGATCAAGTTCAGGATCTGTATCCTGTTTTTTAAAACACTCAAAACCGTATAAAAAATTTTTATGATCGCAGTACATAAGATACCACCGGATTTGTTGTACCCGCCAGGGCATACCCATTATTCGGGTTTAATGGTAACAATTGTTTCCTCCTCAAGATAATAAAGGGCTCCGCCAACCGGGGCAAAGGAAAGAAAAAAAATATTCAGCCAGGGCACCAGAAACCACAGCCCGAATCCAAGATGAAACAATAAATTCTTTTTTAAAAGCCCAAATCTTTTTCTAAATGGAACCAGACGCCTGGCCGGAACCAGATCTGTATTGTCCCAGGCAAGGAAAACCGCAGCTGCAAGAGAAGACAAGATCGCAACAATAGAACCAAAGGGAGTTAAAAAGCCTGCCATTGTAATTAAAACGAGTATTATCAAGGGCAGAACCGCCCTTGGAATCTCCTGTTTCATCAGATAAACAAACATGGCAGCAAAAGAAAGATCAGAAGACGTTGCGGTTTTTCCTGTAATAATCTGTTCTGTAATAACAGACATGTAATCCATAATAAAAACAGCAAAAATAATCTGGGCCGTAAAATAGGCGATAAAGCTTGACAATATCACAAGAAATAAAGACAGACACCATGACACAAGCTTCCAGGCCAGAAACAGCCACTGGGATTCCGGCCGGGTCCATATCAGGTTTAAAATATCCTGATGCCAGTAAAGGACCACCCCTGACAGCACCAGAGAGAAAAAAACAACGATAAAAAACCGCAACAGACCCAGAAAAAGCAG
>JAWOEJ010000321.1:0-3953 GCA_046482845.1 Desulfobacteraceae bacterium
TTGAAGAGTATCTATCCATTACTGAAGCAGACGGGGATATCACCCAGTCCAGATTTACCCTGACCCCTGAAGCCGGCCGGGGGTTTAAGGCGTTCTTAAACCACATTGACAGCCTGGAAACAAGGCCTGCAGCATTAAAGGGCCAGGTGTCAGGTCCTGTTACCTTTGCCACTGGTGTGACAGATCAGGATGACCGGGCGATTTTCTACAATGATCAGCTCCGGGATGCAGCTGTAAAACATCTTGCCATGAATGGAAAATGGCAGGCAAAGGAGTTTGCAGCAAGGGGGGTAACACCCATTATTTTTTTTGACGAGCCCGGTCTTGCCGGTTTTGGCACCTCTGCCTTTATTACCATAACAAGGGAGGATGTGAAATCAGTCCTTGGGGAAGTCATTGAGGCGGTTCACAGTGAAAACGGCCTGGCAGGGGTCCATGTATGTGCCAATACAGAATGGGATATACTTCTGGAGTCAGATATCGATATTATCAGTTTTGATGCCTATTCTTTTTTTGACAAATTTATATTGTATCCTGACATGATCAGAACATTTTTTGAAAAAGGAAAAATTCTCGCTTTTGGTATTGTGCCCACTTCCGATGTCAAAGATATTGCAGAGGAAACCCCCCAAAGCCTTTTTGACAGACTAACAGGCCAGATCAGGGAATTAGAAAAACTTGGCATATCACAAAGAGATATTCTTAAACAGGCTCTGATTACCCCCAGTTGCGGAACAGGCTCCCTGGATTTTGATTCGGCCAAAAAAGTGCTTCAGCTCACCCGGGATCTGTCAAAAAAAGTGAGAGCTGAACTAATGACCTGAGATTAAGGGTGTTACAGCAAAATATTTTATCTTGAATATTCTGCCCTGGAATTGTATATTCGTGACCGGATCATCTATAATTCAGCCTGTTGTTTCAATTGTGAACAAAAGAATGAACTGGTTTGTAATATTATGTTTTTTTAAGATTGTTTGATTGACGTATTTGAGGTAAGCGCCCTGTCCGGGCTGGAAAAAACATGGAATACATTCCTGTTCACGGGAGAAATCATGAATATTTCATCATTAATTCCAGTACCGGATTTTATTCCTCTGGACTGGCCCTGGTTTCAGTTTTTTTTGATTCTGACGTTTTTTCTCCATCTCCTGGCCATGAATCTCATGCTGGGCTCGGCCGTTATTGCAGCAGCAGAGCGTTTCAAGCGCCATGACAAGGCCCGTGACCTGAACCTGGACAAACCCATTGCCAAAAGGCTTCCCTTTATAATCGCCTTTGCTGTGAACCTTGGCGTGGCGCCTCTGCTTTTTCTTCAGGTCCTGTACGGGCATTTTATGTATACCAGTTCCATTCTCATGGCGGTTTACTGGCTGTCTGTGATCGGGCTTGTGATCCTGGCCTATTACGGGGCCTATATTTATGCCTACAGAAAAACCGAAGACGGAAAAACTTTTATTATTACAGCAATTGCCCTTTTGCTTTTAGTTATCGGGTTTTTATTTACCTGCAATATGACCCTGATGATTACCCCTGAAAAATGGCCCGCCTGTTTTACCCATGCCCACGGCAGATTCCTTCCCTTAAAAGACCCGGTACTGATTCCCAGATACCTTCATTTTGTTTTGTCGGCTCTGGCTGTGGCCGGTCTGTTTCACGCAGCGCTCAAGGTGTGGAAGAAAAAAACAGATCACACAGACACGTCGCTGGGGAACAATGGCATCAAATGGTTTTTCCATGCCACCCTGCTTCAGATTCCCGTGGGCATATGGTTTCTTGCTGCGCTGCCCAGACCGGTCATGCTGTGGTTTATGGGCGGCAGTGTGTATGCCACCATTCTCTTTGCTGCCGGCATGGTTTGTTCTTTGGTCTGTCTTGTTTTCGGGTTTCAAAAAAAAATCAAACCTGCTGTTTTTACGCTGATACCTACTGTGATGATCATGGTCCTGATCAGGGATGAGATGCGGACTGCCTATTTAAACAAATATTTTATTCTTGACGACCTTGTTGTTAAACCAGCGTTCTCTCCTCTGATATTTTTTTCAGCCTGCCTGATATTTGGTGCTGTAATGGTGGTGTATATGATAAAACTTGCAATTTGCGCTGTACAGGAGGATAAAAAATGAACTATCCGGTCTGGGAGCTGACCACAGCCGGCGGCGGACTTTTAATTGCCCTTATCGCGGTTTTTCACGTTTATATTGCCCATTTTGCCGTTGGCGGCGGCCTTTTTCTCGTCCTTACCGAGATAAAGGGGCACAGAGAAGGCTCCGCTGCCATTCTTGATTATACAAAGCGCCATACCTGGTTCTTTTTGCTTCTCACCATGGTGGCCGGCGGCATCACCGGGGTGGGGATCTGGTTTATTATTGCCCTGCTTCACCCGTCGGCAACCTCTGTTCTGATTCATAATTTTGTGTTTGGATGGGCAGCTGAGTGGGTCTTTTTTTTCTGTGAAATTCTGGCGCTTTTTATTTATTACTATACCTTTGGAAAAATGGAAAAGAAAAACCATCTGATCATTGGATGGCTTTATTTTTTATTTGCCTGGCTGTCCCTTTTTCTGATCAACGGGATTGTCGCCTTTATGCTTACCCCGGGAACCTGGCTTGAAACAGGAAATTTCTGGCAGGGGTTTTTCAATCCCAGTTTCTGGCCGTCATTGTTTTTCAGAACCTTTCTGGCTGTTATTTTTGCCGGCATCTTCGGACTGTTAACGGCTTCTTTTATTAAAGACAGTGAGATGAAAAAGAATCTGGTGCGGTACTGCGCCCTGTGGATGATTGTACCTTTGGTGCTTCTGCTGTTGTCGGCCGGGTGGTATCTTTCCTCTCTTCCCCGGGAGGCGGCTGACATGATACTGGGGAAAAATCCTGAAATCGTTCCCTTTGCAAAGGGATTTATCATTATATCGGCTGTTATTTTTTTAACAGGGCTTGCTGCAGCGGTTAAAATGCCTGGAAGCACGGGAAAACCCCTTGCCTTTGTACTTCTTGTCATCGGGCTGATGTACATGGGCTCCTTTGAATGGGTCAGGGAGGCCGGCAGAAGGCCCTATGTAATTTATCAGCACATGTATTCCAATGCCATTCTGCCCTCTCAGGAGGAAATGATAAACGCAAACGGTATTTTAAAAACAGCCAGATGGGTAGAACATAAGGAGATTACAGAGGACAACGCCCTTGAAGCGGGCAGACGTATTTTTTACCTTGAATGTGCTGCCTGTCATTCCATTAATGGATGGAGCAATGATATTCTTCCCCTGACAAAACCATTTACCGTGTTTGGTATGGATTCCATGCTCAACGGACTGGGCAGGATAAATGCGTACATGCCTCCCTTTATGGGAACAGATCAGGAACGCCTTGCCCTTGCCCGATATATTGTTGAAGGGCTTCACAAAAAGGAAAAACCGGTTTCTTCCCCAAAAGTAAACCAGATTCCTTTGGAACCCCTGCCTTTATTTGATGAAAATGAAGATGAATACCTTGTCCTGGCATGGAACAGCCTGGGTATGACCTGCATTATTGACAGTTACCCGTTCTGGACCCTCATGCCCATGGGAAACACCATTTCAGCCCAGCTGATCAGGCGTGGGGAACTGCCGGAAATTGTCACCAGCAGCGTTGACATGACCTATGAGGTGGAAAAAGGGTTTGAAAATCCTTCAGGCTCAGTTGACTTCTGGCGGTTTGCAGAAGAATTGTCAGACCTTAAGCAGCCCCTTGCCCTGAATACAGGAATCACCGGAAACAGCACCTCAGGACATATGCAGTTCAATGAAGTGTCAAATGTCTATGAAGCGTCCAAGGTGCCGGTAACACCCTATCCCGAGGGTAAGGGGTATCATCCCTACCCTGTGTTTACAATTACCGCCCGGGACAAAACATCCGGAGATATTCTGGCCCGGACAAAAATGGTGGCGCCCGTTTCCGTGGAAACCGGCGCCACCATTT
>JAWOEJ010000369.1:0-4365 GCA_046482845.1 Desulfobacteraceae bacterium
AAGATCCCGGCGGAATTTCGGAGGTATCGGCACCCGTCCCTTATCGTCTATCTTGTAGGCATACTCACCAAAGAACATCCTCTTCTCCCCTTATGGGGCATCTTGCCCCCCTGTTCCCCACTTCTCCCCACATCCCTATTTAAAGCCCTTAGGTCTGGTTTGTCAAGTGCCTGTAGCAGAAAACGATAGTCCAGGGTCACATGCAGGGCATTGAAAAAATATCCGTGGCTGCAGAACCGCTCTGTGGATGTGGAGTTCTCCAGCACAAGGTCCCCAAGGTGGATGCAGCTACTCTTGCACCTGCACAGCAGCATGAAAATCCAGCTGTGAAAAGGTTCCTTTGGAAACAATCTGATTTATCTTGTCTGCCAGGTCCTGGCCGATGCCCGAGAACGCTGTGAGATCCTCTACGAAAAATCTGGACAGCATGCATCCCATTGGCCATTTAGGAAGACCTGAGGATATTGCATATGGCGCGCTTTATCTTGCATCAGATGAATCCGCATTTGTTACCGGAAGCGAACTGGTAATTGACGGGGGCTATCCCGCCCAGCAACAGCATAACGGACCCTTTGACATCAGCCGCTTTTTTGGGCGGCCTGCCGCGCAAGCAGTTCATGCTCGCCTGTCAGAATGGTCTCAATGATGCTGTTCAGGGGCTGATCTGTCCGGACCGGCATGTGCACATCCGCTGACAAATGGTCAAAAGGGTCCATGCTCTTTTTTATGGCTGCAAAATGTTCCAGCCGTGCGTCGGATACCGTGGATTGATGTTCCCGGTTTTTGAGCCGGGTCCTTATTTCCTGATCCGGACACCGGCATTCAACAAAAATGATATTGGCACCGGCATCTGCGGCCAGCTGCAGTATATCCTGCCGTTCTTTTTGCTTGCGGCAGGTGGCATCCAGAATCACAGATCTGCCTTTTTCAAGCGCTGCCTGGGCCGTGACCAGCATTTTGCCATACACAAGAGAAGTGGCCTCCGGTGTATACATTCCCTTTTCAAACTTTGTTTTTCCTGATTTTTCAGGCAAATCCTCAAACAGGGTCTTGCGGATTTCATCACTTCGGATACAGGGTATGGAGAACAGTGCCGCCAGTTTTGCTGCCACCGTGCTTTTTCCTGAGGCAATCATGCCGCAGACCACCCAGATGACCGGACATGTCATTTTTACAGCATATTGATATGCCAGATCCATATAATGTTCCATTTTATGAGCATGCTGTGCTTTGCCGGTATCTTCATGTGCCGGCATGTCGTCCATCTGCAGATTATACACCTTTACCTGCACCATGGCCCTATAGCATTTGTAAAAGTCAATCACCTGCATCAAATCCGCGTCATTGGTTATTTCCACATACCGGCTGAGCAGAAAAAGGGCGGCCGGCCGGTATCCGAGAAAATCCATGTCCATGGCCAGAAAAGCCAGATCCGATGCAGTGTCCTGGTAACGGAATGTGTGGTTGAATTCAATACAGTCCAGTATCTGAACGCCCTGATAATGGTATACATGTTCCGATTTTAAATCTCCATGGGTATCACAGATATGGTTGTTTTCAATTCGGCGGTCAAATATATCTTTCTGGTGGTCCAGAAACATCCGGGTTGCGGCCTTTATCATCTGAATTTTTCTTTTATTGCCGCCGGTGTCGGAAAAATCAGGCAGCCGTTTGAAATTATCCCGGCACTTTTGCCCAATGACGTCAAAAGAACCAAATTGATCCATCTCCTTTTCTTTTAATGCAGATGCTTTATAAAAATCAGACAGGGTATGGATCAGACGGTTGATGAACGATTCAGTAACCCGGTTTGATACAAGCAGGTATTCCAGGGTGTTTTCATCCGGCAGCCGCCGCATTTTAACGGCGTAGTCCACGGTTTCTCCGGTTGTGTTTAATCCATATCCGTTTTTGTCCCATGTGATTTTTTCAACCCCAAGATAGATGTCTGAGGTGAGCCGCTGGTTCAGCCGGACCTCTTCACAGCAGAATTTATAGCGCTTTTCCAGGGTGCTGAAATCAAGAAACCCCATATTTACAGGCTTCTTAACTTTATAGACCAGATCACCGGCAAGAAAGACATCAGAGATATGTGTCTGCTTATGTATGATCTCGGTGGGCTTGTGGGAATAAAAGTCAGCAGATGCCATTGCCGCAACCAGTGTGTCATGGTCATCTGCTTTAGTTCTGGTATCCATATGCAACCATCCTTTTTTTAACTGTTTCAGCTTATCTGACAAGTTACCTTATACTCTATGATCAAGTTTTTATATCTAATTTCTCGAAAATGGGGTCAGGCCTGACCCCTCACAGGTAAATGTCAACATTAAAAAACTTGATCATCGAGTTATACCGGGAATCATTTTTAAAATAAATGGGGAAATACACCCATTTGAATGTGCATATGGCTGGACACCGGATATGACCGGGCCTGGCTGATCCGGTTTTGCAGCAACACACGCTTTACACCCTCTTGCATAAAAACATTGATCTAAATACATGTTTCTCCTGATTGCAGATCAGGTCTGAAAAAGGGATAATCCCTGGATCTGGAAACCAGAAAAATTGTTTTCAAAAAATTTGACTCTGGATGTAACCGAAGGGGCGGAGCTATGGACAGACCAAAGTAGGTGAAAAATTTGCAATCCAGGATAACAGTGCAAAGATTACTTGACGTGACAGCGATAAATGAGAGATAATTAGAGATAATTATCCAGAAAAATGTAAAAAACATGATTCATCTTTATGATATTTCTTACTGGCTCATGTTCTCCTGTTATCAACCTGATTATCTGCCTGAAACTGAACCTCTGTATAAGAGATGGAGCGGTTACCAATATCCAAACTAATGCAAAGGAATATATTATGAAAATATGGCCTGGACAACCCTATCCACTAGGTGCTGTTTTTGACGGCTCCGGCACCAATTTTTCCTTGTTTTCAGAAATTGCAGAGCGTGTGGAACTCTGCCTCTTTGACGAAAATGACAATGAAACACGTATCGACCTGCCTGAGGTGACAGGGTATTGCTGGCATGGGTATCTGCCCTTTGGGGAACCGGGTCAGCGGTATGGGTTCCGTATTCACGGCCCATGGGACCCTTCTCAGGGCTTTTGCTGCAATCCTGCCAAGCTGCTGCTGGACCCCTATGCCAAAGCCATGGACGGGCAGATACAATGGGATGAGGCAATATTCCCCTATCCCTTTAATGAGGGCCCCGGCATACGCAGCGATACTGACAGTGCCCCTTTCATGCCCAAGTGCGTGGTACACCAGCCCCATTTTGACTGGAGCGGAGACCGGCGCCTGCAGATTCCCTGGCACGACACCGTGATCTATGAAACCCATGTAAAAGGGTTCACTGCCCGCCACCCGGAGGTTCCCCCTGAAATGGCCGGGACCTATTCAGGGCTTGCACATCCTGCGGTTGTTGAATACCTTAAAAACCTTGGGGTCACAGCCGTTGAACTGATGCCGGTGCATCTTTTCATCCATGACAAACACCTGGTGGATCAGGGACTGAAAAACTACTGGGGGTACAACTCCATCGGATATTTTGCCCCCCACAACGAATATGCGGCAGACAACCGTCCCGGCGGTGTTGTGGCTGAATTCAAACAGATGGTGAAAACCCTTCACCAGGCCGGCCTGGAAGTTATTCTGGATGTGGTCTACAACCACACGGCAGAGGGGAATTACCTGGGACCCATGCTTAGTTTCAAAGGAAGGAATACCATAAACTATTTCTTAAAGAAAAACATTAATAAAATTTTTTAATATTTTGAAATGAAAGAATTATATCATGTTTAAAGAACAACACCTGGACCGTTATGCAAAAGTTCTTCTCTGGGGGCTGAAAACCGCAAGAAAGGGGCGCAGAAAAAAAAGCGACATCATCCTTATCCGCCATGATCTTGCCGCCCTTCCCCTGGCCGAACGAGTGTATGAAAAACTGCTGAAAGCAGGCAGGCATCCTGTTGCAAGGCTTATGGCCACATGCCCCATGGAAAAAAACTTCTATGAAATAGCCAGCCAGAGGCAACTTACCTTCATAGCACCGGGTGAAACTGAACTGCTTAAAAATTTAAACGGAAGCATAGTGCTCCTGGCCCCGGAATCCATAACTCATCTGGCCCATGTGGATCCCGGGGCCATTGCAAAATCTATGAAGGCCAGAAAACCCCTGCGCGAAATTCTGGATCATCGCGAGGAAACCGGAGAATTCAGCTGGACACTGGCAGTCTATCCTACTGCAGCACTGGCCCGACATGCCGGCATGACCATAGAACAATATGCCAGCCAGGTTGCCAAAGCCTGTTTTTTAAACCGCAAAGACCCAGTGGCCCATTGGGAATCTGTATTCCG
>JAWOEJ010000383.1:0-5330 GCA_046482845.1 Desulfobacteraceae bacterium
GCCAGTCGCAAGTCCATTGGTGCGGCCATTGAGGCGGCCGACACGGACGCCGTCCAGCAGGTGGCAAAGGACCAGGATGAGGCAGGGGCGGATTTTCTGGACGTAAATGCAGGGACCTTTGTGGACAAAGAGCCTGAATATCTCACCTGGCTGGTGAAAACGGTGCAGGCCGTATCGGAGAAACCCTGCTCCATCGACAGCCCAGACCCCAAGGCCGTCGAGGCCGCGCTTTCCGTGCATCGAGGCACGCCCTTGATCAACTCCATCTCCCTGGAAAAAGAGCGGCTCGAAAACCTCCTGCCCCTTCTGGCGGGGACGGACCTGAAGGTGATCGCCCTCTGCATGGGTGACGAGGGCATGCCTGAAACCGTGGAAGACCGCATGAGGATCGCGGAAGCGCTGGTGAACAGACTCATTCAAAATCGGGTCAGGATGGAAAACATCTTTGTGGACCCTCTGGTTCAGCCCATCTCCGTGAACAACCGCTTCGGCATGGAATTCCTCAATGCCGTGGAACGCGTTGTGGAGTCCTTTGAGGGGATTCATGCGGCCTGCGGTTTGTCCAACATCTCTTACGGTCTGCCCGCGCGCAAGGTGCTAAACCGGATCTTCATGGCCATGGCCATTGCCAAGGGTTTGGACGGCGCCATCGTCAACCCGCTGGACCCGGAGATGATGGCCTGCATTACGGTCGCTGAGGCCCTGGCCGGAAGAGACGACTACTGCGGTCGCTTGCTCCAATCCTACAGACAAGGGGCCTTTGACGGCGGAAAATAAGAAGGATTTTTCCTTGACAAGACGATTTTGTCGCGATAAAAAACTGACTGAGTGCTCAGTCGGTTTTTTTGTGAAAAGGAATCCACCGTGTCCAAAAAAGAAGACATTCTCAATGCAGCCACCTTCCTTTTTGGCGCAAGAAAAATCCGTTTTGTTCCCATTGCAGGACCGGGGGTTGATCAACTGGTTCAAAAACGGCCGTATTACGCCAAAGCCATTGTACCGGTATTAGACAATTATCCAGCAGCCGTAAATGATACAGACATAGAATCCTTTGGTGTTAAAGCCACTTTTGTCACCTCAGCCAAAGTGCCGGACAATGTGGTTTATGCCATTACCAAAGAGGTGTTTGAAAACTTTGAGGACTTTAAAAAACTCCACCCGGCATACAAGGTTCTGACCAAACAGAACATGCTGGAGGGTATGTCTGCCCCCATCCATCCAGGCGCCATGAAATACTATAAGGAAGCCGGTTTAAAATAAGTATCAGGCCGGCTTAACTTGCGGAAGAAACATACGTTTTATTTGCTTTTTTACCACCATCCTCATTGTAACAAAAGGCCTTGATCATAAGCTCTGCCATGATCAAGGCCCCAAAATGGAAAATGACCATGAATGATACTGAAGCAAATCAACAAAAAGAGGTAAAGGCAACCCTTGCAGAAGAGCTTGCCGAAAAAGAGGCAGGCATCAGCCGGAAGGTAAAGGGGCCTTTAAAATATCTCATTCCCGCCATTGCTGTTGCCTGGAGTCTGTTTCAATTGTCAACTGCCAGCTGGCTGATGCTGGATACGATTTTCATCCGTGCCATTCACCTGGGCTTTGCCCTTTTGCTTGTTTTTTTAAACTATCCGTTTTTTAAAAAACCCATACCCGGGTTAAAATTTCTGTCCGAAAAAAACAAAATTCCTGTATTTGATATGATTGTGGCTGTAACCGCATGTGTTTCAGCCCTTTATATCATGATTGACTATTCCGGGATAACAATGAGATACGGCCTGCCCATTACCAGGGACATTGTTTTCGGGATTATCCTGACTGTACTTCTGCTGGAAGGCGCCCGGCGGGTCATTGGGCCGGCCCTGTCTTTTATTGCCATTGTCTTTATCATGTACTCTTTTCTTGGTCCATACATGCCGGATCTGATTGCCTTTAAAGGAACCTCCCTCAGCCGTTTCGTAGGGCAGATGACCATGTCCTCAGAGGGAATTTACGGTATTCCCCTTGATGTATCAGCCACCATTGTCTTTCTCTTTGTATTGTTCGGTGCCATGCTGGACAAGGCAGGCGCAGGTCAATATTTTATAAAACTTGCCCTTTCCCTTCTCGGCGGGTTTAAGGGGGGACCGGCCAAGGCGGCAATCATGGGAAGCGGCCTGACAGGAATGGTATCCGGGTCCAGCATTGCCAATATCGTCACCACAGGCACCTTTACCATCCCCATGATGAAAAACGTGGGATATCCCCCGACCAAGGCGGCAGCCATTGAGGTAGCCGCCAGTACCGACGGTCAGCTTGCACCGCCCATCATGGGAGCAGCTGCCTTTATTATTGCCGAGTATGTGAATGTTCCCTATCTCACTGTCATCAAGGCCGCTGCCGTACCTGCTTTTGCCTCATACGCGGCCCTGTTCTACATTTCCCATATTGAAGCCTCCAAACTGGGCATTCAGGGCCTTCCGCGAAAAGAGCTGCCTGCGTTTCTGCCAACCCTTTTAAGCGGAGTCCATTTTCTCCTTCCGCTGGTCATGCTTCTTTATGAACTGGTGATCAAACGCCATTCACCGGAAATGTCCGCCTTTAATGCCATATGTATCATGGCCGTCATCATGATGGTGCAGGAACCGGTAAAAGCCTGGAAAAACAACACCCCCATGGGGGATGCATTCAAAACAAGCGTTGTCAATATTGTTTCAGCCATGGCCTCGGGAGCGCGGAACATGGTATCGGTTGCCCTGGCTACGGCTGCGGCAGGGATTATTGTGGGCGTGGTTGCCCTGGGGCTCGGCGGACTGATCACCCAGATCATAGATGTATTGTCCGGGGGAAATATTTTTCTCATGCTTCTCATCACAGCAATTACAAGCCTGATTATCGGCATGGGACTGCCCACCACAGCAACCTATATTGTCATGGCATCCCTGACAGCCCCGGCCATTGTCATGATCGGCGGTTTAAATGATTTTATTGTTCCCCTGATGTCAGCCCATCTCTTCTGCTTTTACTTCGGCATACTGGCCGATGATACCCCGCCGGTGGGGCTGGCCGCCTATGCTGCTGCCGCCATTGCCAAATCCCCTCCGATTCCTACGGGTATTCAAGGATTTATGTACGACATCCGAACCGCTATTCTGCCGTTCATGTTTATTTTCAATTCAGATCTTATTCTGCACAACGTCTACAACTGGCCCCAGGGAATTCTGATTTTTATCATGGCCTGTATAGGCAACTTTGCCTTTGCCTCTGCCACCCAGGGATGGTTTGTTGCAGCCAACCGGTTTTATGAAATTCCCTTTTTTCTCTGCGTTACCTTTATGCTGATGCGGCCGGATGCAGTGTCTTCATGGATAGGCCTTCCCTTTGATCAAAGGTACTGGGTATACCCCATGGGCCTGGCTTTATTTGGAATACTTTATCTGCTGCAGTATCCAAGGATTCCCGCAGGCAAAGGAATCAGCGCAAAAGAGGCATATGGAAGGCCAAAATTTCAGCAGGGTTCGTAAATTTCAAATTTTGTATGGGCATCTGTAATGGCATCAATTCTGTCCTGGATATCCCTTCTTTCAGAACTGACCAGCCATGCGCTCCAGTCATCTAAGGTCTGCCACCGGCTGATCACAAGGGACTCATTGGGAGCATCCACCCTTTTCAGGGTTTCTCCGCCAATATAACCCGGCTGCTGCATGGCTAGAATCCTCAGTTTCATAAAAAACTGCTCAAGGGCTGGTTTATTGGAATCAGAAATTTTTCTCTTGATAAGAACTTTAACGGCCATGATACCCTCCTTCTGACAAAGATTAATATTTTTTATATTCTTCTATTGACTCAAAGCAAAGGATGATGTATAAGCTTTTCAACAATTCTGGGTGATCGTCCAACGGCAGGACAGCGGACTCTGACTCCGTCAATCTAGGTTCGAATCCTAGTCACCCAGCCATTCAGCTGAAACAGGGCTTTCATATAAAAATGTATGAAAGCCTTTTTAATTTTAAGGCAGGCTGCAGCACAACCCAGAGAATTCAATACAGGAATCCGTCAGACACTTGATTAAAATCAGTATATCATATTTTCAGTATCAGGAAACAGAAGAAAAAGCAAATATATCCTGCCGGCGCACATCAGCTTTCTTTTTATGTGAAAGCTTTTAGCTGCTAGTGTTAGCTTTTAGCTGATGGCTGAGTACTGAAGGCTGACGGCTTTCATATACCCCCCATGCTCTGACGGGCACAACAAATCATGAAAGCCGTCTGCCGTCACTGGCTTAAAACTTAAAACTTAAAACTTAACACTAAACACTAAACACTAAACACTAAACAACCCCTTTTGCCTCCGGGAAATTGGAAAACGTGCAAAAAACAAATTTTAAGCTGGTAATTGAATATGACGGCAGCTGTTTTTCAGGCTGGCAGATTCAAAAAGACAGACCTACTGTCCAGGGTGAGCTTGAAAAAGCGTTGTCCAGGATTTTAAACCAGACTGTGAAAATAAACGGGTCCGGCAGAACAGATGCAGGCGTTCATGCCCTGGGACAGACAGCGAATTTCACCGCAACCACGGCAATTTTCCCAGAAGATCTGAAAAAGGGAGTCAATGCCCTCATTAAAACACCCATTGTCATAAGAAAATGCTCTATTGCTGATCCTGATTTCCATGCCCGGTATGATGCGGTTTCCAAGGAATATCATTACCACATACTGAACAGAGATGATCCCAGCGCCCTGAAAAGAAATTATTGCAGCCACATAAGACAAAATCTTGACCTGAAAAAAATGAACCAGTGCTGTGACATTATCTCAGGGGTTCATGATTTCAAATCCTTTGAAGCCTCGGGCAGTCCACGGTCACACACCCAAAGAAAAATTTTTTCTGCCGTTTTTGAAAAAAAAAGCCGGCACCACATTGTTTTTAAAATTGAAGCCAATGGTTTTCTGCGGTTTATGGTAAGAAATATAGTGGGCACCATTGTGCTGGCAGGCCTGTCAAAAATATCAAAAGAGGAGTTTCAATCCATACTCAGGGCAAGAAACAGAAAACTTGCCGGCCCGACAGCCCCTCCCCAGGGACTTTTTCTAATGCAGGTCAATTATTAACACGGGCTTGATCATAACATCGGCCACCCTGGGGTGGGGTCAGGCTTCGGTTATTGCGCTTTTGTTTAAATTTGCCTTTAAACAGAGTCCTTTGTCAAAAGCGTAATAACCCAGGCCCGGCCCGGTTGATCACGGTTGATCAACTACCTGTTTTTCATCTTTTGAATATTCGTCATCGGCACACAGCACCGCCAGCCCGTAGAACGGCAGGTTGTGCAGGAACTCGACGAAGTGATCGAGCAG
>JAWOEJ010000002.1:0-9402 GCA_046482845.1 Desulfobacteraceae bacterium
ATCTCAAAAGTGGAACTGCTGGACGAAAATATCGGCAGCCGTTCGGTCAGACTGGACGGAATTCGAAGAACCCGGAAAAGAAGAAACTACCGGGAGCGGGTGATTTATGTCATGGACAACAAGACGCTGTATCTCGATATCATCAGCCAATGCGAAGATCTGGTGCATGGATGGAGGGATTCAAAAACAACGATCAAAGATGTCCTGCAGGTGATCTCTGACTATGAGGCCGGGCTCGAAGAATTTACCATGAAACATCAGCGTTTCGCTGTGCTGGGCTTTTCCATCAAAATCCCGGATGACCTGTTTCAGATCGCCAACCACTACCTGGATGACACCCCGGAACTGCAACAGCAGCTGACCCAGGCCCTCTATGAAAATCAGTACAAGATCGACTATTTTCTGACCGAGGCCGACACTATTATTGCAAAGAACCGGATCCGGCTCAACCTCTGCACCCATGACGTCTACGGGATTGATACGGTGAGAAACCCACTGTGGTTTGTGTACTGGAAATATGAAAAGCAGGACCAGGTGGTCCGGGAACTGAATCGTCTGGGATTCAAAACCAATGATATGATCTGCATTGACATTGATCCTGAGCAAAAACCCACCATTTATCGGATGTAATGCGTCCGCCCGCTTATTTTTTCAAGCCGTATTAAAACACACCACGCGGCTGTGGCCCCGCTCTTTTGCCTGGTATAAGGCCAGGTCCGCATTTTTGATCAGATGTTCATGGAAAATCACAGGATGATTTCGTCAATGTGGCCGTCCTTGATCAGTATTTTTGCCGACTGCTCCACACTCATGCTGATGGGAGCCAGATTGTGGGTGGTCCCCACAATCATATTGGCCGATTTGATGCAGCCGTTTTCATCGGTGGTGTCGTCGTGGATCAACGTGCCCCTGGGCGCCTCCACATGTCCCACGCCCCGGCCGGCCTTTGGCTCAACAGCATTTCGCGTGTTCATATCGGGGAATGGGACGAATGCAAATTCTCTGGTAGCAGAAGTCGAAATCCAT
Source organism: Desulfobacteraceae bacterium (assembly GCA_046482845.1). GTDB lineage: Bacteria > Desulfobacterota > Desulfobacteria > Desulfobacterales > Desulfobacteraceae > DATFJZ01. The sequence goes on from JAWOEJ010000002.1 coordinate 1,027, forward strand.
GGCATCAAATTCCATGAGCAGATCCATGAGGAGCTGATTCTCGCTGAGATTTATACCGATGTCTGTATAACTGTAACCAGCATCCCAGGCTTCTCACCCTTGTCAGACACAACATGTTGTGTCTGTCAGGGGTGAGAAGACAGTTTTAGCATTTGACATCTTGATTGATAGTCTGGTATAGTCTGCATCAATAAAAGCAAGTTCCTATAGAAGGGCAGGAAAAAAAAATCGTATTCGACTGCCGCCGAGGCCCAGGCCAGGATTTGGTACCGTTCGTATAATTTACCATTCAAAAAAGGAGGCGAGGGTATGGACAGTCAACTTTCAGAAATTATTGATCTGGCGATTCAAAGAGAAGAGGACGCATACGACTTTTACATGGATATTTTCAACATAGTGGAAGATCGGAGCATTAAAGAAACGGTGGAGTTCATCGCCAAAGAAGAAAAGAAACATAAAGCATTCCTAGTAAATTACCGTGAAGGGGAATACGGGCCGGATGCGTTGAGGATGACCGATGTTGTCGAGTACAAGATCGCTGAATATCTTGAAGAACCCGAAATAAAAAAGGAGACGAAAAGAGAAGATATCTATCTGATCGCCTCTCACAGGGAAGCAAGATCCCACCAGTTTTATACGGAACTGGCCAAGATGCATGATGAAAACAATGTCAAAGAAATGCTGCTGAAAATGGCCAGTGAGGAGTTGAAACACAAGGAAAAAATGGAGTACCTCTATTCCAATACTGCGTTCCCGCAGACGGCAGGGGGATGATATGTCCTGTGGATAAACATCCTGATCCACAAAAATACAGAACCAATGGCTGAAGCCATTTACCTTGAGCCCGGGATCCATGTTGGAGTTGAAGCCTGCTTTGGATAGTGATCCAAATTCTATTTTTATGGGTTTATTCGTGGAATTTCATATCCGGGAAGAACAGCAGAACATCATTACAGATGCATTCCGACTGTTTTCCCGGTATAAAACTTAGACAACTTACATATTGGTGAGCAGCTTTTTTCCCTCTGCGTCAACAATCTTAATGCCGATAACAGGACCGCCGTCCAGGCGGTGGGTGGCGCAGGAGACTCAGGGGTCGTAAGCCCGCACCGACATTTCCACCATGTTGAGGATGGTTTCGTCAATGTGGCCGTCCTTGATCAGCATTTTTGCCGACTGCTCCACACTCATGCTGATGGGAGCCAGGTTGTGGGTGGTGCCCACAATCATATTGGCCGATGTGATGCAGCCGTTTTCATCGGTGGTGTAGTCGTGGATCAACGTACCCCTGGGCGCCTCCACATGTCCCACGCCCCGGCCGGCCTTTGGTTCAACGGCATTTCGCGTGTTCATATCAGTAATGGCTTTGTCCTGCAGCAGCTGTTTTGTCTTTTCACAGGCATATACCAGCTCAATCAGCCTTGCCCAGTGATAGAGCAGGGTCAGCTGGGCCGGCCGGCCAAAACTGGCCCTGAATTCCTCAAGCTCTGCCTGGGCCAGGGGGGTTGGAATATGATCACAGGCATTGATCCGGGCCAGGCAGTTGGACCTGTAAATCCCCTTTGGGGCATCCAGATCCATGGAAAAGCCTTCCTTCCAGGATTTTGCATAGGGGTATTTGCCATAGGAAACCGCCACAGGGTGTTCGGCAATATAATCCAGATAATCTATATCATCAAAATCCTGCCATGATCCGTCGGACTTCATCAAGCGCAGCCGGCCCTCGTAGAAATTAAGGGCGCCGTCATCTTCAACGGTTCCGATAAATCCTGTGGTGATTACCCCCAGGGTATTGACGGAATCCAGGTATTTGGGAAAAATCTCCTCTTTGGCATGCTTTATGGAAAATTTCGCAAATTCCAGCAGCTCCTCTGTGTCCTTTAAAAGGGACTGACGCTGGCTCTCACTCATGGGTTTGGAAAATCCGCCGGGCACCCCTGCAATGGGATGGATGACCTTGCCTGCAAAGGACTCCATCATCATCTGGCTCTTCTGGCGCATTTTAATCACCTGTCTGGCCAGGTCAGGGGCGGCCCCGGCAATGCCCATGACATTGCGGACGGAATAGTCTGCATCCGGGCCCATGACAAAATCCGGAGCTGCCAGAAAATAAAAGTGAAGTATTTTATCGTTGATATGGGCCATATTCTGCATGCACTCCCTCAGCATATAACCGGCCCTGGCCACATCGGCATTAAAGCAGCCGTCAACGGCCTTTACAGAAGCCATGTGGTGATGCCAGGGGCAGATGCCGCAAATCCGGGTGACAATCCGTGTCACCTCTTCAGCGGGCTTGCCTTCAACATATTTTTCAAATCCCCTTAATGAATTAAAGTGGGTAATTGCCTTGTCCACATTCCCGGAATCATCCAGCTTGATCTCAATACTGGCATGACCTTCAATGCGGGACAGGGGCTGGATATTTATTGTTTTTCCCATTGATTCTATTTCCTTTCTTTTTTCACAACAAGCCGGTTATGGGCACCTGAAAACCGCAGCAGATTGTCCCGGTCGGGCAGGGTTTTAATATCTATGCCGTTGCTGGCAAGGGCGTTGAGCATGTCAAGGAGCTGATTGCCCTCCTGTCTTACCGGACCATAACATCCCCTGCAGGGCACCCTGGCACTGATACACCGCGGCACGCCGTTGTGTGTTCCGGCACACCCGGCCCGGGTTACCGGTCCCATGCACAGATATCCCTGTTCCAGCAGGCAGCGCATCTCATCTACGGGTTTTTCCGGATCAAACTCAGGGGATTCAATAAAGCGCTTGATTTCCTTGATATCGCCCTTGCCTTTTCGGATAGTCGGACAGGTATCGCATACACTTTTAAAGGGAAGCTCCAGAGGTTCATCGTTCAGCAGGGCCATAATAGCGGCCCCGATCTGATCCGGATGGGGCGGGCATCCCGGCAGATAAATATCAACGTCTATCTTTTCATCCAGAGCATAGCATCTCTCAAGCAGGGGAGAACATCCCTGGGTTGCTGCACCTTCTGCTCCCTTTGGCTCTGTACTTTCTGTATTATAGTACCGCTCCATCAAGGATTCATTGGTAAAGGAATTGATCAGAGCAGGAATCCCGCCGTGGGTGGCACAGGTGCCCAGGGCAATGAGAATGTCACATTTTTTTCTCATCTCCAGGGCCACTTCCAGATGTTCCTCATTGCGGATTCCCCCGGACACAAGCCCGACTTTGGCCGTCGGAATATCCATATGGGTTTTCTCCCCGAGCTGTCCCAGATATTTGTGATCCATAAGCACTGGAATATGAACAAAATCCAGTTGTGGAAGAAGATCCAGAAGGGTTTCTCCAAGATTGAGAATGGCAATTTCGCAGCCCGAACATGAATTCAGCCATTCACTGGCAACTTTTACCGGCATGCTTCAACCTCCTCTGGTTTTGTATCGATATGAAAGGTATTGGGTCCCAGTTCCCTGATCTTCTCAGTAAAATCTGTGACTGTCCTGGCAAATTTAGGACCTTCTGCTCCGGAAACCCATTCCAGGCAGACCCGTTCCGGGTCAATCCCCAGATCCTCTGCCATTAATTTGATCACCTCAAATCTGGACAATGCTTTATAATTACCATCCTGGTAATGACATTCGCCCAGATGTCACCCCATGACCATGATACCGTCCGCCCCTTTTTTCAGGGCATCAATCACATAATCCGGATGGACCATGCCAGTGCACATGACCCGGACCGCCTTCATGTTGGGGGGATAGGCAAGCCTGGAAACCCCTGCCAGGTCACCGCCGGCATAGGAGCACCAATTACATAGAAAACCAATAATGGTCGGTTCAAAATTATCTGACATGAAATGTCTCCTTGTCTTTTTCCAGTCAAGCCCTGTCCAGAATGGCATCCACCTGGGCTCTGATCTGACCTGGGGTAAATCCGTTCACAACAACGCCCTCTTTGGGACAGGTTGCCGCACAAATACCGCACCCTTTACACAGGGCCTTGTCTGTTTTAATCATTTTATGCTTTACACCGTTTTCCTCGTATTCCTCCAGGGTAATGGCATTGTAGGGACAAAGGTCCACACACAGGGCACACCCGTCACAATTATGGGTGACATGGGACTTGATACCGTCCAGTTTAAGACTTTTTTTAGAAAGAATCACCCCGGCCCTGGATGCTGCTGCAAGGCCCTGGGCAACCGCCTCGTCCACAGGTTTTGGATAATGGCACATACCGGCCAGAAACACACCGTCCACATTGGAATCCACCGGCCGAAGCTTTGGATGGGCCTCGGTGAGAAACCCATCGGCATTGACACCGCATTTGAACATGTCAACAAAGGAATCAACGGGATTGGGCACAATGGCGGTGGCCAGTACAATCCTGTCAGCTTTTATCTGCAGCGGCAGCTGAACAATGGGATCAAAGATATCCACCACAAGATCATCATTGTCTTTTGACACCTCAGGCTTTCTGTTTCTTGTATACTGTATGAAAAGAACACCGAGATCCCGTGCTTCCTTGTAGAGGCTCTCCTTATCCGCATAGGTTCTGATATCCCTGTAAAGCACATACACATTCATGTCAGGATTTTTCTGTTTCAGCATGACCGCTTTTTTAACAGACTGGGCACAGCACACCCTGGAGCAATAGGGCCGGTGTTTATCCCTTGACCCCACACACTGGATAAAAATAGTTGAGGCAGCCCCGGTTACCCGGTCCATGTTCTCACCTGCCAGGGCATCAAATTCCAGGGAAGTAACCACCCGGTCATCTTCCTTGTAAAGATACTCATCCGGTTCATATCCCCTTGCCCCGGTGGCCAGAATACAGGCACCAAACTCTATGGTCCGGGTTGTGTCACTGCCTGTGAGTTCACCTGTGAAACTGCCCACAGATCCTGATACCGATGTAAGGCGGGTACGGGTAAGAAATTGTATGCGCTCATGATTCTCAACCCTGGATACCAGGGAAGTGACTTCTTGTTTTATATCTTCCCCCTTCCAGGTCTCACTGAGCTGCTGGGCCACGCCGCCGGGTTTGTCATTTTTTTCGATCAGAATGGTCTCATACCCCTGATCAGCCAGATTTAAGGCTGCATTCATACCGGCCAGGCCTGCACCAACCACCAGGGCTTTCTGGGTAACATTCACTTCAATTTCATCCAGGGGATAATTTTCAGCCACCTTTGACACAGCCATGCGCACCTGAATTTTTGCCTTTTCCGTGGCTTTCTCAGGGTCATTGGGATGGACCCAGGAATTCATATTCCTGATATTGGCCATTTCAATCATGTATTTGTTCAGGCCCGCCCCCTGAAGGGTCTCCTGAAAAAGGGGCTCATGGGTTCTCGGGGTACAGGCGGCAATAACAACCCTGTTCAACCCCTTTTCCTTAACCTGTGCCGCAATTAAATCCTGGGTATCCGTGGAACAGGTAAACATATTGTTTTCAACATGAACCACCCCGGGAAGGGCTGCTGCATACTCAGCCACGGCCTTAACATCCACCACGCCGGCAATATTGGTACCGCAGGCACAGACAAAAACACCGATTTTAGGCGACTGGGCAGCAATATCCGTTTCACCTGGAAATGTTTTTTCCTTTGTCAGACTGCCCCGGGCTGGAGACAGGGCTGCCTCGACTTCTGCCGCAGCAGTGGATGCCACCACTACGGACTGGGGAATGGCCTTTGGGGAGTGGAAAGCCCCTGTCACATACACCCCTTTTTTGGTTGTGGAAACCGGGGAAAAGCTTTGGGTGTCTGCAAACTTGAACGGATTAAGATCAAACCCGAATTTATCCGCCAGCATCATGGCATCTTCAGGGGCTTCAAGCCCTATGGAAAGAACCACCATGTCAAAATATTCGTTTTTCTGGGTACCGTCTTCACCGGTATAGGTCATGGTAACCCCTATACCGTTGGGGCCTTTGAGCATGGTATGGGGACGGGCCCGGATGTAAACCACGCCCTTATCTCTGGATTCCTCATAATACCGCTCGTACTCCTTTCCAGGGGTACGAATGTCCATGTAGAATATAAACTGCTGCCCCCCGTCTCCAGGAATATGGGACTGGGTCATCACCGCCTGTTTAATAGCGTACATGCAGCAGACACTGGAGCAGTATCCATGATCTGCACATTTAACATTCCTGGAACCCACACACTGGATCCAGGCAATTTTTTTGGGGTCCCTGCCGTCAGACTGCCGTGCCAGATGCCCCATGCTCGGGCCTGATGCCGACAGCATACGTTCATACTCAAGACTGGTTACCACATCAGGAATCTCATCATATCCGTAATAATCCAGGCCTGCCGGAGAAAACGGCTTAAACCCGGGGGCCAGAATAACAGCGCCCACATTCAGATCAATATATTCCACTTCCATGTCGTGGTTGATGGCGCCGGTGGGACAGACCTTTACACAGGCCCCGCACTTTTTCCTGGTCTGATAAATACAGTGATCAGGATCAATAGCATACTTCAGGGGCACGGTCTGACCGTATTTGATATAGGCGGCCTTTCTCTTGTTCAGCCCCTCGTTGTATTCATCATCCACCTTTTTAGGACATTTTTCCGCACATAAACCGCATGCAATGCATTTATCTTCATCTATAAATCTGGGATTTTTTTTAATTGTGACCGTGAAATTTCCCTGTTCTCCGCTGACGTTTTCAATTTCAGAAAGCGTGAGCAGTTCAATGTTCAAGTGCCGACCGCACTCAACCAGCTTGGGGGAAACAATTCACATGGCACAGTCATTGGTTGGAAACGTCTTGTCAAGCTGGGACATGACGCCCCCGATGCCGGAACTTTTTTCTACAAGATAAACTTTATACCCGGAATCTGCCAGGTCCAGGGCGGACTGAATTCCAGAAATCCCACCCCCCGCCACCAGGACAGAACCAACAGGTTTATCTGCCATATACACCTCACTATTTTAAATTTTTTGTAAAAACCACTATAAAAATAATACTGTCTAATTTTTTTATGCCAGACTAAAAAATTTAAATACAAAATTCAATTTAAACTGCTGTCTTATATCCCATTTTTTATATACCCTTTTTCAAGTATATCACCCTTTTCAAGCTGTTCCATTATCAAGGCCGCAGCTTTGGGAACGGCAGTTTTAACATCCTCTGTAAGACCGGGATTAATTTCATTGGGAACAGCATCAACATTTACGCAGATCACCCTGACATCAACCCCGCACAGCTCCTTGAGCTCCTTTAAAAGGTTTGAGGACGGGGACTGATGCAGGGAAAAATCGCTCATTTTTTCACAGGGCACATCAGACAGGTCAAGCTCAAAAACATCTCCCGGCTTTCGGCCTTTAATGGTTACCGCATCAATAACAAACAGCATTTCAGGTTTATTTTCCATTAACAGGAGGTCAAACATAAAATCCTTTATACCGGTACCCGCATCAAGGGCCAGCACAGAATCCGGCAGATCATGGGTTTCATTGAGGTACTCAATCACCGCAGGACCGAACCCGTCATTTTCAAAAAGCGTGTTCCCACATCCAAAAATCAATATTTTTTTCCTGTAAATCTCAGTTGTCAAAAACTTATCCTCTCTCAAAAATAAAAGAAAAGTTGAATACTTATCAAAAGGGGGTTGACTTTGTCAAACTAATTTAAGTCTTTTCTACCTGATTTGCAAACAGTTAAATATAAAATATGTTTTTTGTCATCATAGAAATACATCAAAATAAGGATACCATAGAACATTGAAATTGTTGGCACTCGATCATCAAGTTTTTTAAATAGCACCGCCCCCAGCGGGTGCAATAGTCAACTTCAATCCAAAAAAAGGGACTCTTTTTTTTACACAAAACGATGGGCGGGATAAGCGGGGTACAAATTTTACTATTTTCTTGCGGGATAACGCGGGGTAAGCGGGGTCTTCTGGATAAAGATTCTGGGACTTTCTAACCAAAAATTCTGAGACTTAGCAATAATGATATCTAAATCTATTTTTAAAAATATCTATTGTTTTGCGAATGAAATTTTTGCATGTGACTTTTATAAAGAAACATTGACTCATATTATAGATGCTTTAGTCTTCGAACTCTACTTCCCCGACCACATGAAAGAACGAAAAATAGATGTCCTGCAATTTGTAGAAAAAGATATTGAAGAAGTGATGCAGGACAATGAGTTTGAAACCCTGAACGACACCCAGAAAGAACAGGTAATAACAGAGCTTCATAACCGCTGGAGCGATCCGAACAGTGAAATTGTCAAACGGATGAACAGCTTTTCTGAAAAATCCCCTGAAATCTTAAAGCCGATTCTGGAGAGTTCAAAATGAGTGAAAAGCAGATGACAAAATTTAATGATCTTCAAAGTAGAATTATTGAAATTCAAGGTATGCAGGTAATGCTCGACAGAGATCTGGCGGAG
>JAWOEJ010000088.1:0-19103 GCA_046482845.1 Desulfobacteraceae bacterium
GGGCACGGCAATAAAGGTTCTTATCAACGGCCTTTCAAGGCTGTGATCTGAACCGGATAATGTGCTGTGGTCTGTATTTGTCATATTTAAATTCGGGGACACTTTACTAATTTTTATTTGAAAGCCATCAGCCATCAGCCGTCAGTCATCAGTACTCAGCTAAAAGCTCCCAGCTCCCAGCTCCCAGTAAACAATGCCAAATTTTTTTCCAGATCCCTTACTGACAGCTTACAGCTCCTGGCTTTTATAATTTTGTTTTGCCTGCCAGAGCAGGCTGTTATACAATATGACGAAAAGTTGCCCATATGCAAGGCGCAAGAAATTTTGAAACCGGAGTGTACTCATGTACATGAGGCCCGATTATATAATTTGGCAAAATTTTGCAGCAACGCAGCAGATGGGTGAGTTTTCGTTCAAGCACTATATATGATAATGGACAGGGCTGCAACAGGAGAGTGAACCATGAAAAAAGATTTGTCAGATAAAAAAACAGCCTTTTATAAGATCTGGGGCAGAGATCCTGATCCGGCTGCAGTGGCTCAGATGGAGGATGCCTGTTCCCTTTCAATTGCAGTCAGGGGCGCGCTTATGCCCGATGCCCATAAAGGTTACGGCCTGCCCATAGGCGGGGTTCTGGCCGTCAGGGACGCGGTCATCCCCTATGCCGTCGGGGTTGATATTGCCTGCAGAATGAAGATGACAATACTTGATATTCCCTGTGAGGTGTATGGATCCCAGCGGGGAAGGTTTAAAATTGCGCTGGAACAAGAGACCTGTTTTGGTGTTGGTGAATTCTTTCAAAAACCAAAACACCACAACGTTATGGATGAAGACTGGGGCTTCTGCCCCCAGACAAAAGCCCTTAAGGACAAGGCCTGGAAACAGCTTGGTACCAGCGGGGCGGGTAATCATTTTGCAGAGTTCGGCCGGCTGATCCTTGAAAGGGATGAGTCTTTTCTTTCAAAAGGTAAATATCTGGCCCTTTTGACCCACAGCGGCAGCAGAGGGGCAGGCGCTGCCATTGCAGATCACTACAGCCGTGTGGCCAGACAGCGCCATCCAGAGCTTCCAAAAGGATTAAACCATCTGGCCTGGCTTGATCTTGACAGTTCAGAAGGTCAGGAATACTGGCGTGCCATGGAGCTTATGGGAAGATATGCCTCTGCCGGTCATGAGATTATTCACCGGTCAGTGCTGGATCATCTTGGCGCAGGCTCTGTTTTTACCCTGGAAAATCATCATAATTTTGCCTGGAAGGAGACGTTGTTTCAAAGGCCGGTGATTGTGCACAGAAAAGGAGCTACCCCGGCCCACAGAGGCGTTATGGGGATTATCCTGGGCTCCATGGCCTCTCCGGCCTTTATTGTAAGAGGGCTTGGCAACGAAGATGCCCTTAATTCCGCTGCCCATGGTGCTGGCAGACGGATGAGCCGCACTGCCGCCATCAAGAAGTTTCAATGGAATGATCTTAACGCGCTTTTAAAAGAAAAAGGAATAACCCTTATATCAGGGGGGCTTGACGAAATCCCCATGGCCTACAAGGATATTGAAACGGTTATGGCCGATCAGGAAGATCTCATTGACATTGTCGCAAAATTTGAGCCTAAACTGGTGAAAATGGCGCCCATGAAAGGCAGATCCCGCAGTCAGAAGAAAAAAACCAGTAAAAAAGGAAAAAGGAAAAAAGTCCACCGTCGGTCGCTGTCCTGACAGGCACCCGATGGGGCGGTGCATTCAAAAAATTTGATGATCGAGTTAAAGGACATGAATCCGGTTTCTTCCATTGTTTTTGGCTTTGTACAGGGCTGTGTCGGCTGAAAAAATAAGAGAGTCTTCAGATGCATTGTGTTCTGGTATGCAGCTGGCAATACCCATGCTTATGGTTGTTTTGATGGTATGGTTTTTGTAATGAACTTGAGTCTTTTCAATGTCTGAGCGGAATTGTTCGGCTAGTTTATGTGTTTTTTCTGCATTGTTTCCCGGCAGAACCACCACAAATTCCTCTCCGCCGTAACGGGCAACAATATCGGTTTCCCGTTTAAATATCTGTTTGAGCATACCGCTCGTTTTTTTCAGGTATTCGTCCCCTGCCAGATGGCCAAAGGTATCGTTTATGGTTTTAAAAAGATCAATATCAGCAATTATCATGGTTAAATTCAATTGGTTCCTTGTGGCCCGTTTCCATTCCAGCTTTAATTGCTTATCAAAATAGCGGCGGTTGTACAGCCCGGTCAATACGTCAATCATGCTCATTCTTTCCAGATCACAGGATTTCTTTTTAAGGAGATACTCATTTTCAAGGGCCTGCCAGTATTCTGTATTTCCCCTGTAGGCCATAAAGGCAAGGTAGATGATGAACAGCATGAGTGCTGAGCCAAGTGAAAGATTTTTACCCGAGACCAGGATTACAAGACTTGCCGGCAGCAGCATGATCAGATTATACACCAGGGACAGCATAAAGTTGGGCAGAAAGGTGACTACCCCGCCTGCGCTGAGCCCGGCTGTGCAGATCACCATTAAAAACTTTGCCTTTTGCTCTCCATCCTGTAAGATAAAAAGTAAAAATCCAGCTCCCCATATCAAGGCGGTAAGAACGACGCTGATTATAAATATCCGGTTGTTGATTTTTTCAAACCGGTTAACGGTGTATTTTGCAAAAACAAGGTGAAAGAGTCTGAAAAGACAGATGCCTGAGACAGATGAAATAAACAGTGCTGCAAACCCTGGATGGCGCACGTGAAAATTGTCTGTAAAACAGGTAAGAAAGACAAGAAACATATAAAAAAAAATCCCGAAAGTAGACCTTTCTTTCAGGTCTTTGAGTACTCTTTTGTTTAGTCTGTTTCTTTTAAATGGCATTGTTTTTTGCTGATACTCGATTATCAATTTTTTTGAATACTACCGCCCCCGGCGGTTGACTGTCAGAACAGCGACCGTCGGAGGACTCGTTCCCTGCCAGGCTGAAAATCGGCAACCTGCGGCCACTGGTCCTCAAACAGCTTGATTTTTTAAACGCCTGGCAGGGAAAAAGTCTGATCTCCTTAGGTTCTCAATGTTCCTGACAGGCAACCGCTGAGGGCGGCGCTCGGCCTTTCCATAAAAACTTGATAACCGAGTGTTAGCTGTTAGCTGTTAGCTGTTGGCTGTTAGCTGTTAGCTGTTAGCTGTTGGCTGTTAGCTGAGTACTGATGGCTGATAGCTGACGGCTTTCATATAAAAACATAATCTTCGTTCAGATAACAGAAAAATTATAGGAAATCCATTGTTTTTTTGACAAACCCGTTGCCTGAAATTAAAGTATACAGATAATTGGATATGAATAAAAGGGGGAAGCATGGAACCTGTTTTGCTTTTTTTTGACAGGGCCTTTGATTTTTTTCTGCGCGGCCTTGCCCCGGGAAAGGCCATTGCCTGCCCCGCCAGAAAAGGGGCATCCATAAAGGATATTATGGAGTCCCTGGGGGTTCCCCATACCGAGGCCGGGCAGATTATTTTTGAAAATAGAGAAATTGATTTTTCATTTATCCCTGTGTCCGGGGATGAAATACATATATGTTCAGTGGTCCAGCCCTTTGACATTACTCAGAAAACCCTGTTAAGACCTTTTCCTTTTGATGAACTAAAATTCATTGTGGATGTCAATGCCGGGAAACTGGCTAAAATACTTTTAAAACTGGGATTTGACGTTAAATTTTCCAATGCCTGTACAGACAAAGAAATTGCCGATATTGCCGCAGCTGAAAAAAGGGTGGTCCTTACCCGGGATACAGGGCTGTTAAAGCGGAAAAAAATTGTATTTGCAAAACGAGTAAGAGCGTCAGACCCCTGGATTCAGCTCCCTGAAGTGTTGAATTATTTCGGGCTGGACAGTTCAGATTTTAAATTCCTTTCCAGATGTTCCCTGTGCAATGCGCCGCTTGTGGATATTGAAAAAAAACATATTATCCACAGGCTTGCCCCTAAAACCAGAAAATACTATCATTTTTTTAAAATATGTCCTGTGTGCAGACAGATTTTCTGGAAGGGATCACATTACGGGGATATGAAAAAGCGGCTTGCGGAAATGGGACTGACTGTCAGCTGATATAGGGTCTTAATGCCTTTTCCCACAAATTTTTTGCTTTCAGGATCATTTCGCATGCTTCCCTGACCGCCCCCTGTCCGCCCCTGGCTTTTGTGATGATGTCTGCCCTTTTTTTTACCTCTTCCGGGGCATCCGGTACAGTAATGGATATGCCCGCAATCTTCATGGCCGGCAGGTCAATCAGGTCATCGCCCATAAAGGCTGTATGTTCCAATGATATTCCGGTCGTATCAGCAATGCTTCCCAGGGCTGCGTTTTTGTCTTTTATGCCGTCACAGACAAGATCAATGCCAAGGTTTCTGCATCTGTGGGTGAGGGCACTGCAGGCCGTCCTGCCTGTGACGATCCCTGCCTGAATATGATTGTCCATCAGAAGCCTTAATCCCAGGCCGTCCCGGGCATGAAAGACTTTTATCTGCTCTCCTGAGTCAGCATATATGATCTCGCCGGTGGTAAGTACGCCGTCCACATCCAGCAAAAGCAGTTCTATTTTTTCAAGTCTGTGTTTCATAAGTTTAACCTGCAGCCTTTTTAATGGCACAAAGGGTGGATAAAAGATCTGTCATGTCCTCCAGGGGGATGGAATTGGGTCCGTCGCACAATGCATTGTCCGGATCAGGGTGGGTCTCCATAAAAAGGCCGTGGGCCCCGGCTGCAATGGCTGCTCTGGAAAGGCACGGTACATAGCGCCGGTCTCCTGAAGAGGCATCTCCTCCTCCTCCGGGCAGCTGCACGCTGTGGGTGGCGTCAAATATCACGGGAACGCCCATCCGGGACAGAATATCAATGGATCTGAAATCCACCACCAGGTTGTTGTATCCAAAACTGGTTCCCCTTTCTGTGATGCAGATATCGCAGGGTCCAACAGAAGATGCCTTGGCAATTATATTGCTGCAGTCAAAGGGGGAGAGGAACTGTCCCTTTTTAATATTCACAGGCCGGCCTGTCCGGCATGCAGCCAGGATAAGATCTGTCTGCCGGCATAGAAAGGCGGGGATCTGCAGCACATCCAGCACCTTTGCCGCCTTTTCAGCCTGGTCAGGAAGGTGAATATCTGAAATAACAGGTATGTTTAACCGGGTCTTAATGTCATTTAGAATTTCCAGGCCCCTGTCAAAACCAGGTCCCCTGAAGGAGGTGACAGATGTCCGGTTGGCCTTGTCAAAGGAGGATTTGAATATAAAGGGAATCTGCAGTTTTTCTGTAATGTCTTTTAATCTTTTGGCCGTAGAAAAAGTCACATCCCGGTTTTCAATGACGCAGGGCCCTGAAATCAGAAAAAAAACAGGGGAAGGCCTGTTCACCAGATTGAAAAAAAAATTACTCATTTTTTCCTGTCCTTTTTTTATATGAAAGTCATCAGCTATCAGTACTCAGCTAACAGCTTTCATGTTTCGTTGTGTCCGTCAGTGTGGGTTATATGTATTTTACAGCTTCTGCAAAGATCAATTCATTTATTTTGTCGGCAGTCCCAAGATGCTTCATTGCCGTAAATTGAATATCAGAATATTTTGTTTCCATTTTGGATAAAATATCCGGGATGTCTTTGGTCACATGACTGCCCGCGCCAAGAAAAAAAGGAAATATCAATATCTGCCTGCTTCCTTTTTCAATCATATCATCAATGGCCTGTTCAAGGTTTGGCCGGGCAAATTCCAGAAAGGCGTATTGAACAGGAAAAAAATGATCTTGTGCAATGTCTGAAAATTTCTGCGTAATTTCAATGATTCCTTTGTTGGAATCTGGCTTTCGGCTGCCGTGGGCGGTAATAATCAATCCTTTCACTTCTGCTCCCTGGTTTATGGCTGAGGTTTTATGGCTGAAATTGAATTCAATATGCCGGTACATTACCTTTTATGGGAGAAAATTGCAATCCCAGGATGAGAACATCCTTGCCAGAGTCATAATCTAAATGTATATTACGGATTGATTCAGTTTTTTTAATAGTCATTTACCTTGAGGGGTCATTTTCGAGAAATCAGATATAAAGGTCTGAAACATGAATGAATCCAGGCAGAAACAGGCATCTATCCTGATAGTTGACGACGAGCAGTCCATTCGGGAATTGATTGAAAAAACAGTAGGCAGAAATAATTATATCTGCTTTCAGGCGTCAAACGGCAAAGAGGCGCTGGAGATACTTGACAGAGAAAAGGTGGATGTGGTGATCACGGATATTACCATGCCTGTTATGGACGGCATTGCCCTTACCCGGAAAATCCGGGCATCTTACGATCAGGATGTGCTCATGATGACCGGTTATATCCAGGATGTTACCTATGAAAATGCCATTGCAAAGGGGGCAAATGACTTTATCCAAAAGCCCTTTGACCTTAAGGAATTTACCATCCGCCTGAACAGGGTGGTCAGAGAAAGAAGGCTCAGGGAAGATTTAAAAAAAGCCCTGGATCAGTCAAAAAAGATACTTAAGGGCATGATTAATTCCCTGTCATTAACGGTAGAGGCAAGGGACCCGTATACAGCCGGGCATCAGAAACGGGTAGCCGGTCTTGCCAGTGCCATGGCTGAATATATGGGGCTGTCCCGGGAACAGGCAGAAGGTATACACATGGCCGGCACGGTTCACGATCTCGGGAAGATATCCATACCAGCGGAACTGCTGTCAAAACCCACCCGCCTGACAGAGACAGAGTTTAATCTGATTAAATGCCATCCCCAGGTGGGGTTTGACATCCTCAAGGATATAAGTTTCCCTTTTCCCCTTGCCAGAATTGTTTATCAGCACCATGAGAGAATTGACGGGTCAGGATATCCCAACGGCCTTTCAGAAGATGAAATTCTTCCTGAAGCCAAAATCATGGCAGTGGCAGATGTTGTTGAAGCCATGTCCTCTCACAGGCCCTACCGCCCGGCCCTGGGACTGGATATCGCATTTGAGGAAATTTCAAAAAACAAAGGACGGATTTACGATAAGGATGCGGTCACGGCCTGTCTGGCACTTTTTCAGAAAAAGGGATTCTGCTTTAATTAAAAAATTTCACCAGGATTATTGCCCCGGAGTGGAGTTCTTACCGGGGCAGGGTGAGGTTATGCGCCTGCGTCAAGGGTACATTGCTTAAAATCAATGGTTTCACCACAATTGTCACATTTGTGGGTTTTGTCAAATTCGTCGGAAAAGATTTCCTTTGGGGTATTGCAGTTTGGACATTTGCATGTAAAGGATTTCAGATTCTTGAATTGTTCAAAACCCGGGCAGTGTTTGGGGGTTGTTGTCATGGTAAGCCTCCTTTATTTGATCTGTTATACGGTTAAAATCCTGTTGAACTTAACCCTTACCTTAGATGTAAAGGTATACCAAATATATATGGGGATTGTAAAGAGATATAATGTTTGTAAAAAACAAAATAGATTGCTCAAAAGAAGCGCTTGAATATTCTGTTTTTTTTTATTTGTTTTCCTTCATTTTGTCAATACTTGATGGAATGTAATGGTAAAATTGTGAAAAATGTGCCTTTCGGATTTCCCATAGTGGAATCTTTTCAGGAATAGTCATCTGCCGGGCGTACATCTCCCCTCCTTCATTTGAAGTGTCAAAAACATCCTGGCAATTTTTTATAATTGGTTTATTTTATGGTGAATCTCTTCCTTTGGGTGACTTTATAAACTCGCTCCCGCCTGTCCCGTAGAGATATTTTTTAATCTCAAATTTTTTTTCCAGTACCCCTTTTTTAAACAACGGGCAGCACCGGATATCATTTCCGGTCAAATCGAGCATGATCTCCTCGACAGATCTGGCAGCCCCGCTTTCTTTGGATTCTGTTCCCAACAATTTAAGACACAGAGCAATATTCTTTTTTTTGCACCGGTTTGCAAACAGCCCAAAGTGCCGGATACGCATGAAATTCCGGGGGACTACATGTAAAAGAAAACGGCGGATAAACTCCACCACGTCCAGGGTGGTTTCCTCAGTGGTTTCTTTGTTGCGGTCTCGATATGAAAAGGTGACCTTTCCCCCTTCACAGGCTTTGATCCTGTAGTTTGAAATTGCCACCCGGTGGGTATAACGCGCCATGTATTCCAGAACGGTCTCCGGCCCGGAAAAGGGCGGTTTGGAATACACCACCCAGTCTTTTGACCAAAGGTCGCGTGTCATTTTCCTGAACTCCGAAATCGCTCACCACCTTGTAATGATCCGGATGGAGTTTGTACCGGGCTTGATAATCATTGATATGACGTCGGAAAATGTCGGCAACTTCCACATTTTGTGTCTCTATCGAGCCGGAAGAAGGGCGCAAATCAGTTGGCAAGTACATTTTGATCCTCCCATTCGGCCGGAAAGGCGGTTGCATCTTTGTAGTACAGATCCAGCGGGGATTTAATGTTGGAGACACTCTCCCTCGACACATGAAGATATATCATGGTGGTGGAAATACTTTTGTGGCCCATCATTTTTTGAATACGCCGAATGTCGTAGCCGGCCTCCAGCATATGGGTTGCAAAGCAGTGGCGCAGGGTATGGATACCCCTGGCACGGTTGATTCCCGCTTTTTTTTTGGCATTTATAAAAATTTTCTGCACTGTTGATTTTGATATTTGTTTTTGTTGTTGCATTGATCAGCGCCATGACCTCCTCCACACTGAGCACTTCAGGTAGAAATCTTGGCGTGCGCTGGGCAGGAATCACGATATAGATATCCTCATCTTTGAGGACATTGCCATAAAGAAACCGAATTGCACTACGCGCCACATTGCAGCTACTGAACGACAAATCCAGCTTTTCCTTCATGTAGATCAGGTAATCCTGAAGTTCTCTATGGGTCAATTGAATCGGAGATTTGCCATAATGCCCGGCTAATTTTATTATCTGATAAAGGTAGGACTCTTGGGTCTTGTCGGAAAAATTTCTCAACTTCATGGCCCGGATCATTTCTTCACGTAATTTTGACATGTTACCTCCTTAAAAAATGGTTAAAAACAACTACGAAGGTAACAATAAAATGAATGACAGGCGATTGAACAGAAATTTTTCAATTACGCGTTTTTTTTATTTTAAACACTTGCTTGGTTTAATTTTTCTTGTACCCATAAATTTATTAATGTTTCAGTACTAATTCCTTGTTTTTGTGCTATTTGCTTTAGTCGATTTGAAAGGTTTTTATCGATGGGATAATATTTTCTTTCTGAGCCAATAGAGATTTCGAACTCTGCAGACTCTGTTTTATCCCAATAATCACCAAGATCATGATTATCCCAAAATTCTCCAATTGCTTGGTACGAATTAGCATTAGATATTGTTGTTTTTTTATCTTCGGCCATACCATTTCCTTTCTTTTTTCGTCATATCCTTTGCTGATATTATAAGTGCTTGTTTTGTTCTTTTAAACACAAAGAATACAGTTAAATAACGGCCACTATTAGTTTGACCTAAAGCCGCATAAACATTTTCATCTTTTCTGTGACCTTTTTCAATAAATCGAAATAGAGGTTTATTATTCAGTATTTCAATGACTTCATATTCATCAACATTATGTTTCCATTTCAACTTATCTACAATATCTTCAAGCCAAATTATCTCAGATATATTCAATTTTTTCCTCAAGTTCATTAAAATCATCTACACAAATGACTATCGGCTATGGATTGTCGTTGAATAGTCTTCCAGTGCACTTATCCGTTAGACAAATTTTGACCACTATTTCAAATGTCAATTATTTTTTGATTATCAACAAGCCATCTCTCTTGAAATGCTCTTCTTGCTGCCAAACCAACATCTTTTACGTACCACCCATTAACTGAGCTTCCAATTAATGCTCCAACTGCAGGAATAGCTTGTAATGCTTTTCTTTTTGTTAAATTTATTCCCAATTGCTTTGCTAAATCTTTTATAGCAATAATCGCTCCTTCTTTGCTTATTTGTTGTTGTGCTGCTTTTTCGGCCATAGCTTTCCATGTCTGTTTTGCAATAGTAATTTCTACACTTCTTAACATACTAAGCGCTGCAGCTTTTTCAGCTACTGAATTAGCGCCAGATGCTGAAAGAATACTAAACACAAATTGATTATCCATTTCATTTTTAGCTTCAAAGCCATAGCATAGTCCAATTTTATGAATAGTTCTTAGTGCTAAAGTTATTATTGCTGGAATATCTGCTGCTAATCCAAAAATACCAGTAGCACCTGTTACACCACCTTCCACTGTTGCTATTCCAATTGCCCAATTATGAACCTCATTCGCAAGTTTGTCCAATAAATTCAAATTTTTTCGTTTCAATTGAAATATTGCCGATACTTCAGCATCTCTAATAATATCATCCGTATCAGCCAACCACTCTGCTACTGCATTTCCACCATCAAGCACTCCTCTAATAGCAGCATCAGGAATTATTTTTTGCATTAACCATGTTACTGGTGCTACTCTGGTGCAGCGACGACACCAAAGGCTTTACTGACCAGTCCAGGTTCTTCATCTTTCCATTCTTTTATAGCTTTTATTTGTTCTAATTCATATTCATTGAGGACCATTATTTACCCCTTTTGCTAACGACAAGCTCAGCCGACCGGGGGCAAAGTGCCGAGTACGTTGTAAAAGCCAAGACTTTTCAAAAACCAAGGGCTTTCAAAAAGCCGATAGCCCCCCGGGTCGGCTGGAGCGTTTTGTTAGCATTTTATGCGTGATACTCAGGAGATACACATTTTTGAAGTATCTTCTTTAAAAGTTCCTTTATTGCAATCAGGGCATTTTCCTCCCCCTAATAGAAATATGTCTACTACTTCTGTAGATTTGCAGTTTGGGCAAATTGTAGTTGGTGACCTGCTGTCAACCATGAATTTTGCACCACAAGATAAACAGAGGTAAGGGGTGTCATTGCCTATACATTTATCTAAGGCTTCGTGATCAGGGTGATATGCATATTGTTTTTGGCCAGCAATATCTATGAAATATGGATTTCCATCTGACCATGCTTGAATAGTTTTGCCACACTCACTACAGATGAATAGTTTCCTTTCAGCCATTATTTTAACCCTGAATTAACTTGGCAAAGTTATCAATACCAGAAGTGTCAAATGGGGTTTTATAAAGCTCATTCACTAACCATAGGCCACTTTCTACTATTTTCTTTTTGGGGGAGTGATTACCAAGCCAGCTTGTTGACTGTTTGCATTCTTCGCACCATGATATAGTTGATATTAATTTTGATTCAATTTCAAGCCTTTCTTCCTTGCCCTGAACTTCAAAAACGCAAAATGAGAAATTATCTTGAATGTGTTGACTGACTTGGTTTTCAATACTTTTCTGGTAATCAAAATCAATCAACGAAGAATATTTTTCTTTTGCCTTTCTGGTTGTGAGATCAAGCTCCCAGTATTTTAGAAAAGGATCATTGAGTTGGTTAAGTAAAGCCCTACCAATATTCTTTCTGAAGATGCTTCTATCTTTATTCGCATTAAGAAAATGTTGTTTTAATCTTGAACGAAGCTGATTATCTCCAGTATGGGTTCCAATCCTTACAATTCGGTCTCCTTTATGCCCTTCTTCTCCTTTTTGAAATAGCAGGTAGATTCCATTCAATGGTATTTTTGATTCATCGAATGGAAACCCATGCCTTTTAAGTTCCCATGCTAAATTATGGACAGTTTCACATTCAGTACTCATGCGGTCAGTTCCTTGAGCCTTTGAAGCTGTTTGCCGATGCCAAGTCCTTTTAATGGGATTTGTACACCACTGAGATGGGAAATCAGGTATTTTCTGTATTTCTCACCTGCAAGGAATACAAAGTCCGTTTCTTCAATAACGCTAATTTTCTTTATTTGTTCAATTACTCGATCCGCCCATTGTTTAACTTCATTTGCACGCATATTATTGAGGGTTTGCTCATATGGATCAATTTCTTGATCTAAATTCAACAGGCCGTACTTTGCCGAGAGAATATAGATGCCATCGGGACTTAACTTATTGGCATATTTTAAGTTGAGTTTGAACAGTGTGCTAATGTACAAATCCTTTGCTTTCGCTCGATGTGATAGTTTTTTGCTTACACATGAAATAAGAACTATCCGCTTTTTCATGACGACTCCTCTTGGGCTAACGGCCTGCTCACCTGCCGGTGTGGAGCGGCAGCGGAACACCGGTCAGGGTGGAGCAGGAAGGTTATCTATTCTTTCTTATCACCCTCATTTTCAGGGAAAAACAACACAGGTTCTCCCGATAATCTAGTAAATTGAATTTTTTTACCCGATTCAATTATTTGATGGATGGCAATATCCTTTTCATTTTTCTCTTCCGCTTCATCTGATTCTTCAGCATCACGGGCAACCCTCAATTCTATATTAAAACCCCTATCAATCCTGTTCGCTATTTTGCCTAATGCATACCTAAGTTCGATTTTTAATTCATTTTTTCGCTTTTTTTCAATTTTCTCCCCATAATTTTCAATCAGTTCATTTGCAATTTCTTTTAATTGAGGCTCAAAGATTGATTCAGCATATTCATCAATACCTTGTAATTTTTCATCAGGAACTTCATTTTTGACGAGATCTGCTTTTAATTTTTTAATTTCTAGAATTTTTTTGTATAAAGCAACTATTCTTTCCACTGCTACAGCAATACAAGCACCTATCTGGGGAATATATTCGAGGAAGACGGATAACTCGCTTGATGAAATTGTTCGTACTTGAAGAGGGGCTCTTGAACCTGTTGCTAATTCAGAAAAAACGATCAACGTTTTTTCAAGGTTAACTAATTCTTCACCAAAATTTTTAAGATTATTTTCAACATAATTTCTGGGGATTATAACACCAATTTCGCATTCATCTTTTTTTAGTTCATCTTCGCCGACATCAAAATATTCCAAACTTTG
Source organism: Desulfobacteraceae bacterium (assembly GCA_046482845.1). Lineage (GTDB taxonomy): Bacteria > Desulfobacterota > Desulfobacteria > Desulfobacterales > Desulfobacteraceae > DATFJZ01. The sequence continues at coordinate 12,903 of JAWOEJ010000088.1, forward strand.
CACCAGACCGTTCAGGTGATTTTCCGTCTGCTGTATCTTTTGATGTAGCTCTTTTAATTCCTGTAAAGCTACTTGATAAGTAATTTGATTTCTTTCGAAAATTCCTTTAATGTCATCCATTAAAGTTTCGCCAAACTCTCTTGATATCCCCATCTCCTCCATTGCATCTCGCCATGCAGGGCTGTAATTATCAACAGGTGATTCTTCAAGTTTTTGATATAATTGATTTAAAGAATTGGTAAGCTGTTGTTGGTGGTTTGCTTGTTGTGGCTGGGCTGTAAGTTGTTCTAATGCTTTAACTGCCTGTTGTAAAGTCTTTACTGTCCCGCACCTTTTTAGCTCCTCCCGCAAGCTTTTTGCTATCACGTGTAATTTTGATGTATTCATACTTTTATTTTTTTTCCCTTCAACTTACCTGTTTTGTGAGATAACGTGGCCATCACCGACGCGAAGAATGAGCGTTCTAGTGCATGGCATGGTTATGCCCCTTTAGTTCAGGAGAACGCTTTTTGTGCCGTACTGATTCGCTCTTTCTACCATTGAGATCCTACCGGAGCGACCATTCTCTACTTGAAAGAAAAACTCCCACTGTCCTTTATGGACGCCAAAGACCGTGGTGTTTCCGTGATAATCCTCAGGGCACAGAACGTGGCAATGGCTGTACGACTCAAGAGTTTTTCTCTTGTGCTGTGGACTGTAATCAATAAAGTTCAAATGTGAGATTTTGACCTTAGGTGTTTCGAAATCAAAGGCCAGAAAGCATCCAGTAAGCTTGTCTGTGAAGAATACCGGAGGCTGGGCCTGCAAGATTATGTATATACCTGCATTACTAGCCCATGGCAAATACTGGACGTACTTGCCGTTTGCATAAAAAGGAGCGACCTGAAATTTGATTTCGTATTTTCTTTGCAACTTGTTGTAAGTAACATCAATGAAGCGTGTGTTTTGAGTGCCCGAAGAATATCGTGCGTTTGGCATGATTCTTAGGTTGTTGGCTAACACTATTCCTCTTGTGTTTCTTCGAAAGTCTAGCATGAGGGCATCAGTTGTTTCCTTTGACATGACTAATCTCCTTTATAATAAGACACTACGGGCTTGTTCAACCAAAGGGCCTATAATCTCTCTTGGTCCAGCACTTCCAGCTCAATACCAATTGTTTCCCCTAAAATACCGATATTCTCTACATTGGATAGCCAGGGGGTAAAATCAGTATCTTCTCTTGGCCTTCGAGACGGCCAAAAATTGAATCGCCCATACTGATATCTCCAAAAAAGAATTTTTGCTATTGTCCTTGGAAAATTTCCGGTATCGGATAATTTATCCAGAACTTAATACGTTTTCCAAATCCTGCTGAATGACTAAAATTCATTGATCCTCCTTCCTGATTCTATTCGCTTTAACAAATAGTCCTACTCTGACTTGATGCTCTGGGTGTTCATGAGGTGAAAGTTGTTGTATCACAGCTTCAAAAATGTCATGGCCAGCCTTCAAAATTATGGCAATATCATGATTTGCGCTTATAGGAATATATCCAATTTTATGATCATTATATCTTAATTCAACCGCATGATCGTCATGAATATTTCCTTCATCTAACACAATTTTGATTTTGGTACCTATCGTGAGTTCGCTAAAAACATATGCGCCCTGATAATGGCTAAAGCCCGCTATATGAAATGCTTTTAAAAAAATATTGTCCATGAAATTGCTCCATTTTTATGTGTTGAACGTGGCATTCAGGGGCTGCAAGGGCTTCCACTGAAGATAGTAAATGTAAAAAGTATGTTTCTTGCACATCTTTCCACTTTTGACTAGGCCCTTGCTGTCCCTTGAAATGCTTTGTTGGCAGCTATCTACAATTTCATTGAATGTAAATGGTGTGAATAACGTTCTTTTATTAATCGAGTCGGTCCGATATCCATTTTGGATTCCGACGGCAGTCGAGTACGGCTCGCACGCGCGCAACACCATCCTCAATGCGGTAATACACTGCATAAGGAAACCTTTTAGAAATCAGTCGATGATATCCGTTGTGGATTGCATGGATACCGCCGGAAATCCGCAATGATTGAATATCAGACCACAGTGAATCAAGGAAATAATCGCCAAGACCTTCAGCCTGTTGTTCATAGAAACGAAATCCGTCTGCCAAATCAGCGGTTGCCTCGTCAAGGACTTGAACCCTCATTTGAGCTGTTCCCTCACAGCTTTCTTTGCATCGGATATATCCAAAAAGTGTGATTTTCCTTCTGAAATACGCTTTTCTCGAGCACGTAACACATCTGCGTGCCAGGATGGGGAAGGAATATTCTCTGGTGTGCCGGCAAGGTCGGACCAAATTTCCTCGATCGCCTGTAACTTGTCCTCAACGCTCATTTGTTCCAATGGAATGCTAAAGTGCATGATTATTCTCCAATTAAGTTGAATCAATATACGATTTGATACAGCTATTGTGAATTATGGTGTCTTATCTCATAATTTGTAAAGGATTTTTCGCGTTACTCAATTTTTCATAATATATTCGCCCATCGCTTTCATGTGATCTTTCGGTAAAGCTGATTCGTCACATGCCGCTAACGCCGCTAATCAGCCGCGCTGCTTTTTGCGTCGGCTGCATTAGCCTTGTTAGCTTTTTGTATTTCTTGCGTTTCTATTAATTTGAGATCTCTACCTTTTTTATCTTTCCATTCAATCAATCCATTTGCGCTTCTTCCCATAAAAACAGCGGCTGCCGCAGACGGGCTACTAAATAAATAATCTGCTTCAAATATTAACCTCCCGTTATGCTCCTTGATTAATTCAGTTTCTAATAGCTCATCTCGTGTTGATGATTCAGCCTTGCCAAAAAGAAGATAAACCGCTGTTGATTTTAATTCGGCACGATCTGAACAATCTTTCACTTTCCCGCGAGGAATTCGGTATGCTTTTCCTGTCCAATTTGATAATTCACAGATCATGCGACCATCTGGATCTGCGTCTAATAAAAACAGTTTTATTGTTTTTCCGTATTTGTGAAACATAATTTTTTCTGAAAGCTAACAGTATTGTTTATTTCAATTGTTTTCAATTCATGCCGGTTCAGGCACTCCTGAATATATGTTTCAGAATGTGCAAAGCGGCCGCTGGGATAAAGTTGAAAATTTATGGCTGGCATTTACTCAGGGGCACGGTGCCAGAAATTTGTCCCGGCCAGGGCGAAACATAAGCCGTACCATCTGATCTGCGCACACCATCAGACTGGAAAGTCCCGGAGGGTTTCATGGACTCCCTTGTGCATCTCATACCAGAATTCAAACGCAGCCTGGTGTTTGTCTTTGTTAAACAGGTCCAGCCAGTGATCCAGGTCTGGATTTTGAATTTTATCCACCGTTTTTTTGGTTTTCAAAAAAGTGTGGACCATGTCGATATTCCGTTCCGATTCCCAGAATACCGAGGCATTCCGGCTGGTGATGCGGCCGGCGGTCAGGCGTATGGATTCGAGAAACCGGTCTTTCAACCCGTAGATTTTTTCCATGATATCGGGCATCAGGTCTTCGGCCCAGGCCCGGTGAAACCGGCACAACCCGAGATTGTCCAGCATCAGTTCCTGAATCATGCGATGGGCGTTTTCCCTGCCCAGATCCCGGGGTGCCATGAAATTATTGCCATAGTGCATGTAGTATTTTCCCATGATAGCCATGGGCGCCAGCACCCCCGGGGTCCAGTACTGGTTGGGAACCATCCATCCCTGGCGGGCAAATGCCGTGTGAACAAACCGGTCCATGACAGGTTTACCCTTTTCCCTGGCCAGGCCCCGGGCCAGTTTTCGGGCCCCCTTTTTCAAAGGAATCTTTCCGTCCGGCCGGACCATTTCATCCAGCAGAAGCTTTCCAAGTTCTGCATTGTGCATGGAATCTTCAACCACATCAAAGTCCTGGAAAAGCCATTTCGGAGTCATGGACACTCCGATCTGGTCAGGAGCCAGCAATTTCTCATCCAGGCAGTCCATGAGCCAGGCCAGTATCCCGCCCGCGGCAATAGCGTCAAACCCAAGGGTGTCGGCATGACCGGCAAGCGTTTCCGCGGCCCGCTGATCAAAGATGCCGCACAACGGCCCCATGGCCTGATAGGGTTCATAGTCTTTCTTGTAGATCCCGTTCATTTTCTTGCACACGGCCGCACAGGGTTCGCCGCAGGTTTTCTGTTTCTTTTTCTGAATCGTCTCCTCGTTGAACTGTTTCAGGTAATGGTCGAGAATGAACCGCTGCGGACCGGAGCCGAGGCAATGGCCCCGAAATCGGTGTGCCGGGAAGCCGGCCCTGTTGCCAGGACCCTGGGATCGGTTTCATACCGGCCGGAAAACCGGGTCATGGCCTCCTCCATAACGGCATAAACCCCGCCCCGACCCTTTTCCCATATCGCGCCGGGTGATACCGGTACCAGTTCCACCTCGATCTCCTCTCCGTGATTCCGATTGAGATAGAGAAGGGATGGGCGATCGGCCCTGCCCAGGATCGCCAGCTGATTGATCCCCAGGTTGTCGAACACCAAAGCGGCCCCGCCCATGGATGACACATAGAATCCGTGCCAGCAGGGAGATTTGCCGCAGAATATCAACCGGTTCGATCCCGGGAAAATGGAGCCGGCAAAAAGGCCGCCGCCGATGGTCAGGCTGTTGTGCTTGAAACTCAGGTGGATACCCAGGTCCACGGGCCCGAAAAAATCCCCAATCCCATACCGTTTGAGCCGGTAAAATCCGCTGGCCGCATCCAGCATCAGTACCTTGAGAAAAGTCTGTTTATCCGTCATGTTTCCTGCCTTTTTTTTATATGAAACAGCCGATTAAGAGCCCCCAGCAAACAATCACACCCTTTTTCCAGCTGGATACCGGCTGATATTACCCCTATCTATTTAACGGTTGAACTGACGGTCCGCGCCACGGCACTTGAAAAAGGCGGCTGAGTTACTCGCGGTCCCGTCCAGTGAAGGGTTATGTTTCTTCTGGTTTCCTTAACAACAGAAAAGGATCATCGGCAAATTTTTTAATCTGCTTTTTATTTAATGCTTGCGATAAAACAAGCATAGTTTCAAAATTTGAGCCATGCCAAATACCATCTTTCATAAAATTAAATCCCGTATTGCCGTCTATTTTATTCTCAGGATCCCACCGTGTGCTATTAGCGCTTAGCTTCCCTTCAATATCAATCCCTATGAGAAAAGTAGGGCCAAGATATTCGAAGCCAGTTGTCATATCTCTGCTACCAATTCTACGGTTATTTTGGCGCATTCCAGCAAATGTTCGGCCTTGTGCGAGGAGGGCTTTGTTACAGCCAATTACCAACTATCTTTAAAATACCTTCTCTTTTCCTGATTATTTAAAACTTTACTACAAGTCTCCCAATCAATATTAGAAACATTTTGATTATATCGAACCTCAAATGGATTCTTATCCGGCACATTATCAATAATCTTTTTTGCTGCCTCAATTTCGCCCTGTGCCACCTCAATCCAGACATCTTCTAAAACATCAGGTAATTGACCAAAAATACTGGTAATATTTTTCAGTCTCTCCGACAGCAAATCGTGAACTCTGTCTTCAACCGAATCTTTGTATCTCATATTATAGATGTGAACAGTGTCATTCACTTGACCGATTCTTTGAATACGACCTTTTCTCTGCTCCAATCTCGTGGGGTTCCAGGGTAAGTCGAGATTGATTAATGTTCCAAGAGTTTGAAGGTTTAAGCCTTCCGATGCTGAATCCGTACCAACTAAAATCTTATACTTATGAGATTTAACGCCTGCTTTAATGGTGTCTTTATACTCTTTTTTAAAATCCCCATTAAAGAAAACACCAGATTTATCACCTCCGGCATAAAGTGCAATTTCTGTTGAAGGAAGTTCTTTTGAAAGGTTTTCCGCAGCCCAAAAAGCGGTATCAAAATACTGAGAAAATATAATCACGCCTTTGTTTTTCCAGCCTTCCTTTAGAAGCTCAACCGTTTTTATGAACTTAGGATCAGTTGCCTGGATTGTCTTTCCCAAACCAACCTGATCCGCTAGAATATACCTTGCGCCATAACTTTTTTTATGGTCCCGAAATGCCGCATCCACAAAATATTTCTGATGCTCCCATAATCCCAACTGCTCACGATAAACAGGTGATTCCACAGCTACTGCGGCTGCTTCGCTCTCTTCCTCTTTCCATTTTGCCACTTCATC
>JAWOEJ010000032.1:0-5274 GCA_046482845.1 Desulfobacteraceae bacterium
GTTGATGCTGGAGATCCGAAAATACATCAAGGAAAACAAAATGACCCAGAAGGAAGCCAGCATAAAAATGGGTGCCACCCAGCCCAGAATCAGCGACCTGATGCGGGGGAAAATTGATCTGTTCACCATTGATATGCTGGTGTCAATGCTGGAGAAAATCGGTATCGATGTTGAAGTGTCGCTCAATAAGGCTGCGTAGTCAACTAGCCCGGCCTGAAGGACGGGGTCCCCAATGGGCGGGCACATTATCAGATAGCTCCACCTTAAACTTTTAAGCCGTCCTGGGAGATCCGGGGGCGGCTTTTTTATTTTTTTTGGGGGGGGAGGGGAGATCCAGGTGGATGTTTTTTTCTGAGTGGCAATCTTTTCGTTTTTAAAAAAAAGTGGCCATCTTTTTGGATTCAAATTTTCTTGTTTGTTTGTAAGTACTTGTTTTTAGTGGTGGGCCGTGAAGGGATCGAACCTTCGACCTACTGATTAAGAGTCAGTTGCTCTACCAATTGAGCTAACGGCCCTGCCAGGTAAAAACAGAGCGAATCTAACAGTGATTGAATGAAATGTCAAATATTTTTTGTTTTTTTGAAAAATAAAATTAAAGGCATTTATAGCGGTTGATTTTCATCTGGTTGTTTGATAAATTTAAAAAATTTAATAAACAACTAAAACAAGTGGAATTGATTATTATGGAAACAAAACGATCTGAAGAACTTTTTAATGAAGCATCCTCTTTTATACCAGGGGGAGTCAATTCTCCTGTCAGGGCATGCGGCTCTGTGGGCGGCAAACCCCTTTTTATAGAAAAAGCAGAAGGGGCAAAGATATACGATGCGGATCAGAACTGCTTTCTTGACTATGTGGGATCATGGGGTCCCATGATCCTTGGACACAGACACCCTAAAGTTGTCAAGGCCATTGAAAGTGTCTTGAAAACAGGTACAAGCTTTGGTGCGCCCACAGAACTTGAAACAAATCTTGCAAAACATGTTGTTAAAACAGTTCCTTCGGTTGAAAAAATTCGAATGGTCAACTCAGGGACAGAAGCCACCATGAGTGCCATAAGACTGGCAAGGGGATATACTGGAAGAAATTTCATCATCAAATTTGACGGGTGTTACCACGGTCACGCGGATATGCTTCTTGTGGCGGCCGGCTCAGGTGTGGCCACCCTTAATATTCCAGGAAGCCCCGGCATTCCCGAAGCGGTTGTAGCCAGCACCCTTTCCCTTAAATACAATGATATTGAGGGATTTAAAGAAATAATGGATAAAAAGGGGGATCAGGTTGCCTGCGTTATTGTCGAACCGGTTGCCGGGAATATGGGAATGGTGCCCCCGGTTGCGGGATTTCATGAAACCCTGCGGGAATATACGGAAAAACACGGCAGTCTTTTGATTTTTGATGAAGTCATGACGGGCTTCCGGGTGGCAAAGAACTGTGCCCAGGGCCTTTTTGGTATTATTCCGGACCTGAGCTGTTTTGGCAAAATAATAGGCGGCGGTCTTCCTGTTGGTGCCTATGGCGGCCGAAAGGATATCATGGATCATATTGCACCGGTTGGTCCGGTATACCAGGCAGGCACCCTTTCCGGCAATCCACTGGCCATGGCAGCCGGAATCGCAACTTTTGAGGAACTGGAAAAACCAGGGTTTTATGAGGCCCTGGACAAAAAAACCGACAAGCTGATCAACGGAATCAAAACTGCTGCTGAAAATGCCGGGATACAGATAAATGCAGGCCATATCGGCTCCATGGGCGGCATCTTTTTTACCGATACAAAGGTGGAGAATTTTGAAGACGCCAAAACAAGCAATCTGGACCAGTTTGCCGCATATTATAACGGCATGCTTGAAAAGGGGATTTATCTTGCTCCGTCTCAGTTTGAAGCTTTGTTCGTGTCTTCTGCCCATTCAGATGAAGATATAGACAAAACAATCCTTGCTGCATCAGAGGTGTTCAAACAAATTGGATAAGCCCGCTGGAAAACCCTTGATAAATATGGCGCAGAACCGGATTCCAGACCGGGTAGAAAAAATCCACATGATTGCGGTGTGCGGCACAGGTATGGGCGCTCTTGCCTGTATGCTTCAGGATATGGGGTATGATGTTACCGGATCTGATGCAAATATCTACCCTCCCATGAGTGACTTTCTTATTCAGAAGGGGATACGGCTTTATCAGGGGTTTACAGAAAAAAATCTTGGCTGTGAGCCTGATCTTGTCATTATCGGCAATGCAGTGCCAGCCGTAAACCCTGAAGCGGTTGAAGTCATGAAAAAAGGGATTCCCTTTTGCTCCATGCCCCAGGCGCTGAATTTTTTTGCAGCAGATGGAAAAAAAATTATTCTTGTTACCGGGACCCATGGCAAAACAACAACCGCTTCCATCATGGCCCATCTGCTTTATACTGCTGATCTTGATCCAGGTTTTATGATAGGCGGTATTTTAAAGGGATTTAATTCAAATTACCGTCTGGGAAATGGAGAATATATTGTCATTGAAGGAGATGAGTACGACACTGCTTTTTTTGACAAGGGACCGAAATTTCTGCATTTTGATCCTTTTATTACCATAATTACCAGTGTGGAGTTTGACCATGCAGACATATTTTCAAACCTTGATCATGTTAAGCAGGTTTTCAGGCAGCTTGTGGAAAAAATTCCAGAACAGCGGCTGATACTGGCATGTGACGGGGATGAAAAGGTAAAGGATGTTCTGAAAAACTGCCCAGGCAGGATTAGAACCTATGGTAAAGGTGCGGCGGATATTTTATTTGAAGATGCAGAAACGGCTCAGGATGCAGAAACAATGCGCAGCTGCACAAGGTATACAGCAAAAATCAACACAGGAACCGCCTTGAAAATTAACACCCCTTTGATGGGAACCCATAATATTATGAATTCCCTTGCTGCTGCTGCAGCTGCTCAGGACATCGGCATTTCAGACAGGGATATTATAAAGGGCCTGAAAACCTTTGCCGGTATAAAAAGAAGACAGGAGATCAGGGGGGTAAAAAATCAGATTACCATAATGGATGATTTTGCCCATCACCCCACTGCAGTCAGGGAAACCCTGGCTGCAGTAAAGCCTTTTTATCAAAAGGGCAGGGTGATAGCGGTGTTTGAGCCCAGGACCAATTCCAGCATGCGCAATATCTTTCAGCATATTTATCCCGCAGCCTTTGACAATGCTGATCTGGTCTGCGTCTGCAGGCCGTCTAAAATTGAAAAAATTCCCCGGGCTGAGCGTTTCAGCGCCAGACAGCTGGCAGAAGATATTAATAAAAGAGGGGGCAAAGCCTTTTATTTTGACAATGCAGATGCTATTGTTGATTTTTTAAAATTAAAGGCAGCAAAAGAGGATCTTATTCTGATTATGTCCAATGGAGGGTTTGATAATATTCATCAAAAGTTGTTTGATGCGCTTTAATATGAAAAAAGAAGCGCTTTAATATGAAAAAAAAGATTTTAATACGAATGGTTCTAATTGGCGCCCTGCATGGAACCCTCTATCTCTGGCTTGTCCCCTTTGTCATTTGTCCAAAGCTTGGGCACAATGGATTTATTCTGACAGCTGCCATTGCCGTGGTTGTGTCCATTGCATTGATCGGCACCCTGTTTGTCGGGAAAAACAAATAAAATAGATGGGATTTTCAGGCAGAATCATGCATATAACTAATGTTTGATTTTTTATTGAAAGATCAGAATGTTTTAAAAAAGGCAGTGTTACATGGAAAAGATAGAAAAGATAGATTGGGATGAAAAATTAAGTGTGGATATCAATGAAATTGATGAGCTGCAGAAAAAAATGTTCGCACTTTTTAATGTTCTCATTGACCTGAAGGAAAAAGATGCTGATAACAAGGAATGTTCAGCCATGGTGGCTGAAATCAATGAATATACCAGGTATTATTTCAGCCAGGAAGAAGCTTATTTAAGGAAATGCGGATACCCGGATACCGATGCCCATGCCAGAGAACACAGACGTTTTATTAAAAACACAATTTCCTTAAGAAGGCAGGTATCAGATGACAGGGACAATCTTTCCTATGAGATAATAAAAAGTATGAGGGACTGGCTGGTTGAACATATTATCAGCTGTGACCTTAAATACGTTCCTTTTGTAAGAACAAGCCGGCTGATAAAGGAAATGAAAAATTAATCACATTGCATCCCCCGGACCATTGAAACTGTAACTGGATCATTTTAAAGTTTTTTCCCATTTTGACGATATTTAAAAACAAGAGTTTAAAGAAGCGAAATTGGAGAAAAAAATGTATGAATTACCCAGAATACTGCCACTTAAAAATGATTCTGTTGAATCTATTTCTCACGTCAGAAGGATGCCCTTAAGCCGCCAGAAAAGAATGTTATCTGCAAGAAAAAACAAAAACAGACGTAAAAACAAAATAGACAGAAGAAAAAGTGTCCGGGATGGTGTGTTTGTCTCCTTATCATATGAAAACGAAAGGCGAAGAGGAGTAGACCGCAGAAAAGTGTGACGTGTCAGGCTTACGTTCGCCAGAAATCAGACACAAAAACCTGATTATTGCGTTTAAAGGATTGTTTCAAGGCTGAATTTACAAGGATAACCCCCTATGTAAAGTCAGCCTTTTTTAAATGAAAGCCATCACAGCCGTCAGTACTCAGTTATCAGTTTTAAAATACGTTGTTGGGCAACCCGGGATCAAAAAACGGGACCGCCGCTGTTTATCCAGGCGGACATTCCACCTGCCAGGCTGTGCACATGGACAAATCTCTCGCTTTGAAGAAAGCTGGCAGCTATGTTGCCGCGGTATCCCACGCCGCAGGTTACGATAACTTCTTCATCCTTTGAAATATCCGGGGCTTGCTTGAGAAGTTCGGGCAGGGGCAGATGTTTTGCCTGCTCAATATGACCGCTTTCAAATTCAGCCGGGGTCCTTACATCGTAAAGACAGCCGAATTTGTTGTTTTTGATTTTATTTTTCAGTTTTTCCGCGGAAATCTGCCACAATTGATTAATGGGAAGGCCTGCTTCCTGCCAGGCTGCTATGCCGCCGTACAGATAGCCCAGAATATTGTCGTAGCCGATTCTGTGAAGATGAACAATCATGTCTTCATAGGCCTGCTCATCGGTTACAATAAGAACCAGTCTGGCCTCAGGCTCTATTACCATCCCGATCCAGTTGGCCGTTTGTTTGGCAAACCCGATATTAATGGAACCTGGAATATGTACCCCGCCAAAGGCTGCAGTGTCCCGGGTATCCAGCACCATGGCCCCGTTTTTAATTTCCTC
>JAWOEJ010000089.1:0-5290 GCA_046482845.1 Desulfobacteraceae bacterium
TGTTTTTTATTTTTTTTATACTGGGGGTGGCCCCCCTTGTTGTATCCAGCTATACCACATACACCACCATTTCCCATGCCATGTTGACCCAGTCCAGGGACCAGATCGGCAGACTGATTGATAAAACCACAGAACAGATTGATTTTTTTATTAAAAACAGAAAAAAGGAAATCGAGCTGCTGTCAAATTACCCCTTTATTCAGCTTTCCTTTCTGCAGTTTGAGTTTGGCCAGCGTCTCAGCACAGTAAGACGGCTGTTAAAGGACTATGAAAAGAGAAACAATTATTTCAATCAGATTCAGCTGATCGATCTTAATGGCAGAACCATACTGGCAGAACCGGCTGTCAGTGAAAATCCGCTTTTAGAGTTTAAAGAAACAGCCTGGTTTTTTTCAACCCTGGAAAATGAGCAGAACCTTGCCATCACCCGAAGAAAACAGGGAGAATCCGGGCCTGTGATCCTGTTAAGCCGCCTGGTTTATGATTTTGAAGACAATACAACGCCTGTGGGGCTGATTCTTTTTGATATCAAGCTGTCAGCCTTTACCAAATTTGTCTCGTCCATTAAAATCGGGAGCCATGGATATGCCTGTTTATGGGACAGCAATGGGCAGCTGATTTATCATCCTGAGCCTGGAAATCTCAGAAAATCGATGAAAGCCCATGGAGGAGACCCGGGCCTTGCAGGAATTATAGAGAGGATCAGAAACAGGGAAACCGGCAGCGGGGATTATACCTATAAGGGTATCCCCAAAAGCATGATTTTTGCTCCGTGCAATACCATGGACTGGCGTGTCAGTGTGTCTATCAGCAAAGCAGAACTTATGGCAGACATTATTGTCCTTCGCAACAGAATGCTTTTGTTTTTTACCCTGCTTACCTGCATGCTTCTGGCGGTTTCCTTTTTTTTCGGAAAAAGCATATCAACCCCGGTCCGTCAGCTGACAAAGGGGGTCCGCGCCCTTGCCGGAGGGCGCTGGGACCACTATATCCAGGTGGATTCCAGGGATGAACTCCAGGATCTTGCCCGTGAGTTCAACGCCATGTCCCGGAAATTAAAAAAGAGTATTGATAAAATCACGGAATTGAAAAATTTTAATGATGATATTTTAAGAAGTGTTCACAGCGGCATTGTCACCATTAACCAGGACTATATGATCACCTCATGCAATCCAGGTGCAGAGGAGATCCTCGGCATTACCCTGGCGGAATTTAAACAAACAGATCCCGTTTCTCTGGGTCTGCCGGCCGGTGAAATTTTTGAAATGCTCAAGCATATTCTGGATCATGGCCAGGAATCCACCAGCCGGGAGATTCAGTTCAGGTTTCCCGGCAAAGAGGCAGAATTCTGTTTTGTTGAGGTCAGCACCTATCCATTGAAGAATTTACAGAATCATACGGTCGGCGCCATTGCCATTATAAGGGACATTACCCGGAAAAAGTTCATTGAAGAGCAGATGGTACGCGTTGACCGGCTGGCCTCCCTTGGCGAGCTGTCAGCAGGTATGGCCCATGAAATAAGAAATCCTCTGGCCGGCATAAAAACCGGGGCCCAGATGCTGGCACGGGAGCTGCCGGATGCATCCAGCCAGGCCTTAATCCAGGGCATACTCAGTGAAATTGACCGGATGAACAAGATTATAACCGATCTCCTCCATTTTTCCAGGCCCAGAAAACCCCAGCTGGAGGCAGTGAATCTTTTAACCTCACTTGAGAGATCTCTGGGGCTTATGGAAAAAACCATGAAAGCTGCCGGTATCCGTCTGGACCGGGATTTCCAGCAGGATCTTCCCCGGGTGTGTGTGGATCGTGAACAGATGGAGCAGGTGTTTTTAAATCTTCTGCTCAACGGGGTAAAATCCATGTCCAGGGGCGGGTGTTTTTTTGTTTCCATGAAATCAAGGAAAACCAATCCCTTTCTCATGGATGTGCTGCCCAGAACAAATGATCCAGATATACCCGGAACCCGGGGGCTTCTGGAAATTGTGTTCCAGGATACCGGCCATGGTATAAAAAAAGAAATTCTTTCAAAAGTCTTTAATCCCTTTTATACTACCGATCCCAGGGGAAGCGGACTGGGTCTTTCCATTGTTCAAAAGCTTCTTGAAAAGAACAGGGGGTATATACACATCAACAGCGTTGTCAGCCAGGGAACCCGGGTCACACTTCTTTTTCCGATTAACAGGCACTTGTCCTGACAGCCCGTAAGTGAAATTTTGGAGCAGACATTTTATTGGAGCAGACAGATTAAATGCCGGAAAAAAAACTTTTTATTGTAGAGGATGAGGCTGTGCTGTGCCAGTCTCTGGCCCTGAATTTTAAGAAACAGGGGGTTGATGTTGAAACCTTTGGTACAGGTGAAAAAGCCCTTGACAAAATGGATGATGCCTCTCCCATGGTGGTGCTGCTGGATCTGCGCCTGCCGGAGATGAACGGGATAGAGGTGCTTAAAAAAATAAGGGAAATCAACCAGGATGCCCTTGTTATCATCATGACCGCCTATGGGGATACCCAGACCACTGTGGATGCGGTAAAATGCGGTGCCTACAATTTTATCAACAAGCCCTTTGAGCTGGAAGAGATGGAAAGTCTCATTTTCCAGGCCTTTGAGAAGCTGGATCTTAAAAGAGAAGTGAATTATTTAAGATACCGACAGAAAAAACTTGAAAAATACTGTGATCTGGTGGGAAAAAGCCCTGCCATGCAGGAAGTTTACCGCCAGATTGACATGATTGCCGAAACAAAGGACACCACTGTTCTGATACGGGGGGAGAGCGGTACAGGCAAGGAACTGGCCGCAGGCGCCATTCATTACAAGAGCAGCCGTCACCGGCAGGCGTTTATGGAGATTAATTGTTCATCCCTGCCCGAAACCCTGCTGGAAAGCGAGCTTTTCGGCCACGAAAAAGGGGCGTTTACCGATGCCAGCACCATGCAGAAGGGACAGTTTGAAGTGGCGGACAAGGGGACGATCTTTCTTGATGAAATCGGTGAACTCCCCCTTTCCATTCAGGTAAAACTCCTGGGGTTTCTGGAAAAAAAGAAGTTTAAGCGTCTGGGATGCGGCAGGGATATCAAAGTGGATGTGCGCATTGTGGCGGCCACAAACCGGGATCTGGAAACGGCCATTCAGCTGGGTAAATTCAGAGAGGACCTTTACCACCGGCTGAACGTGGTGACCCTTACCCTGCCCCCGTTAAGGGAGCGCAGGGAAGATATCATTATCCTTGCGGATTATTTCCTTGATCAGCTCTGCAGGGAAATGGGAAAGAAGAGAATGTATCTTGCAGATGAAGTCACTGATATCCTGAGCCGCCACGACTGGCCCGGCAATGTGAGGGCCCTTAGAAATTTTATCGAACGGACGGTCATCTTCGGTAGGAAAGAGATTCTGGGCAGGGAGATACTGGGTCCAGAATTTACCCAGCCCGGGTGTTTTGAAAAAGAGGGCAGATCAGAAGCGTCTCTGTCCTTAGAAAATAATCTGTCCAGAGAAAATCTTGATGGAAAGCTGGCTCAAACGGAAAAACAGTTGATTGAACAGGCCCTGCAGCGGACCAAAAACAATAAAAACAAAGCGGCTGAGCTGCTGGGCATCAGCCGTTTTGCTCTGAACAGACGGCTGAAGCGCCTGGAGACAAAAGAATGAAAAAAAACCTGGTTTTATGGGTTATGAGCATGTTTATTTTCCTGGCAGCTGCCTTGTGTTGTCCTGCTCAATCCCTGGTATCTTCGCAGCCCCCGGAATTCGAATCAAGTCCGGTGTATGATATAGCAATGATCACCTGGCGGGGACAGACCTCTGCTGAGCAGGGGTTTATGGATTATATGAAAAAGAAAAATATTTCGTTGAGATATGCCTGTTACGATGCAGACCAGAATCCAGATGGGCTTGACAGCATCATTGCTGCCGTAAAAAAGAAACAATGGGATATCATCTATGTGTTCGGCACCACAGCCACCCGGGCGGTTTTATCCGAAATCACAACCGTGCCTGTTGTGTTTAATGTGGTCACCCGGCCGGTAAAAACAGGTATTATAAAATCATGGGAGAGCTCGGGCTCCAATGCAACCGGGGTGAGCAGCAAAGTTCCTGTTCTGAATCAGCTCAAGGCCCTTAAAAAAGTCATTGACTATAAAGACCTGGCCATGGTGTTAAACCCCATGGAACCAAATTCTGTGATTCAAAGGGATATTGTAGAAAACTTAAGTTATGAAATGAATTTTCAGCTCCATGAGTTTTTTGTCAAAGAGCCCAGGGATCTGGAAAAGATGATTTCCGGCCTTAAAAAAGGCGTGGATGCGGTGTTTTTCCCGTCAGATTCAAAAATCAACTCCCTTGGCAAAAAACTTACCGCCATTGTCAATGAATTGAATCTGCCCAGCCTGGCAGCCATGGAGGGTATGGTGGTCAATGACAGCGCCCTTATGGGACTGGTTCCCAGTTATTATGACCTGGGGGCCCTGGCTGCCGTCAAAGCGGTTAAAGTACTCAACGGCATATCTCCCAGGAATCTTCCCTGTTCAACCCTTCGTTATTTCCGCATCTCCATTAATATGAAAACCGCTGAACAGATTGGTGTTCATATTCCCACCTCTCTTCTTGTCATGTCTGACAATATCATTCGTTAAGCTTAATCATCGGGTAAAAGGGTGTGCTTTTCGCCCGCACAAAGTGTGCTGAAAGCGCACACTTAAACAGGGCTGATACCCGCGCTCAAGCAAATTTTTCATTAAATAACAGCAGGTTAATTGGATTTCTAATTTTCGGCATGCTTATTGCTCAATCATGGAAACAGTGTTCAGAAGGACACTGATCAGTTTTATAGCCCCTGGCATGGCATAATCACCAGGAATTCAGTGGATTGTCGAGAGCCAGGGATGGACATCCGTGTTTTATGTTAAAACTCGGTTATCAAGTTTTTATGGAAGGGCCGATTAAGAGCCCTCAGCGGTTGCCTGTCAGGAACATTGAGAACCAAAGGAGATCAGACTTTTTCCCTGCCAGGCGTTAAGAAAATCAAGCTGTTTGAGGACCGCAGGCCGCAGTTCCTTGATTTTTAGCCTGGCAGGGAAAAAGTCCTCCGTCGTTCTCGTTCCTGACAGGCAACCGCTGAGGGCGGCGGTATTCAAAAAACTTGATGATCGAGTCATACAGAAGATGGATTTACCGTTGTCATTCTTGAACAAAATAATACGACGCTGGTTTTTAAAAGAGTCCCAGCAAAAATTTGTGATAATTGTGGTGAAGAATATATTTTTTCAGAAGTTAACAAAAAGCTATTGAGCC
>JAWOEJ010000091.1:0-2910 GCA_046482845.1 Desulfobacteraceae bacterium
GAAATTCAAAACGAAAGATATCCATGGCATACAATTTTTTCAAAAGCTCAATCTCGATACGCTCATTTCGAATCTGAATATCAGATAGAATAGAACCAGAGTATTCCATTGGTTCACGAAGTTTGTACTTTATTTGATCATCACCTACCCTTACTTTTTTCAATTTCCAGAATTTTGACGGCCTGATCTCCGTTTAAAGCGGAAACCACCTTTTGAAACCCGTTTTTTTTAAAAAACCGCCGCAATATTTTTAAAACAGATTCTTCATCATCCACTAAAAGAATACTGTCTGTTTTTCGAGAACCCATTGTTTATCCTTGTACTCAAAGATCCAGTTCTTATATCTGATATATAGAAAACGGGGTCTGATACCCCGCAGGAAAATGTCACCATTAAAAAACCTGATCATCGAGTTGTACAATCCTCAATTTGATTTTATGTGTATCTTATGGGATAATAAGTTAATTTTATCAAGACTGTCAAGTATCAATGGCATTTGTCATTTGCGAAAAAGGTGAGGGAAACAATATCCGGCAGGAGAACAGGTTAATGAGAAAAAAAAACTGCAGATCAGCATTAATATATTTTACGTGGATTGTGGCTGTTATTTTAGGAACTGGCCCTTTTTCAGCAGATATTTTTCCAGTTTCTGCTGAAGCAGCTGATACAAAATCCCTGGTACCTGTCCGTTCAGCAGCGGAAATAGACTATCCCCCCTTTTGTTTTGTTGATGAGTACGACAAGGCTGATGGGTTTTCAGTTGAATTGATGCGTGAGGCTTTGGAGGCCATGGGGCGGAAGGTCACCTTTGACACGGGACCCTGGAGCGACGTCCGGGGCTGGCTGGAACAAGGCAGAATAGAAGCGCTTCCCCTGGTTGGCCGTACGCCTGAACGGGAGGCTTTGTTTGATTTCACTGTGCCTTACATGTCCCTGCACGGGGCTGTCGTGGTTCGCAGTAATGAAATCAGATTCAGGGACCTTGATGATTTAGCCGGGCACAGGGTTGCTGTGATGAAAGGGGATAATGCCGAGGAATTCCTCAGGCGGGAGGATAGAGGTATTGATATCCAAACCACACCCACCTTTGAAACCGCTTTAAAGGAATTGTCCAAAGGCAGATATGACGCAGTCGTTGTCCAGCGGCTGGTGGCTTTGCGCCTTATACAGAAAACCGGACTCACAGACCTGCGTGTTATAGACCGCCCCATTGAGGGGTTCAGGCAGGACTTCTGTTTTGCGGTCCATGAGGGGGACCGTAAAACCCTGGCGCTGCTCAATGAGGGTTTGGCGATTGTTATGGCAGACGGAACCTTTCGTCACCTCCATGCCAAATGGTTTGCCGCCATGCAGCTGCCGTCCGATCGACCGATGATTGTCGGTGGGGACCGGAATTTTCCGCCCTATGAATTTCTGGATGAAAATGGAAAGCCCACAGGTTACAATGTGGATCTGACACGGGCCATCGCCCGGGAAATGGGCCTGAATATTGAAATCAGGCTTGGCAGATGGACAGAAAGGCTTGAGGCTTTGGAAAATGGTGACATTGATATCATGCAGGGCATGTTTTATTCGCCGAATCGAAATCTTAAATTCGACTTTACCCAGCCCCACACTGTCAATCACTATGTCGGGGTTGTGAGAAAAGGTGAAGGACCGGCACCCGGCTCAATCAAGGATCTTTCCGGAAAACATCTGGTTGTTGAACAGGGAGATATTCTGCACGATTTTCTCATAGAAAACGGTCTGGAAGAACATACCACACCAGTGGCTGACCAGGAAGCGGCCCTGCAGGCGTTATCCACGGGAAAGTACGACTGTGCTCTGGTGTCCCTGATTACAGCCCATTATCTGATAGAAAGACACGGCTGGACCCATCTGGTCCCCGGGAAAACCCCCATTACAATGCATGAATATTGCTATGCTGCCGCCAGAGACCAGAAAGCGCTGCTGGCCAATTTCAGTGAAGGGCTGAAGGCAGTGGAAAACAGTGGCCGGTACAGAACTATCCAGAATAAATGGCTGGGTGTGTACAAGGAAGAAACCACCTCGTTTATGGACGCGCTGGTGTACTCGGCAATAGTGATTATTCCATTACTGATTATTGTACTGCTCTTTGTTCTCTGGTCCTGGTCTCTGCGCCGTCAGGTCGCTGAAAAAACCAAAGCCCTTAAGGAAAGCCTGAACCGGTTCAAGTATGTGTTTGAAGCCTCGAATGTGGGGAAATCAATCACCCTGCCCACTGGAGAAGTAAATGCCAACAAAGCCTTTGCTGAATTTCTGGGATATGCCCACAATGATCTGATAAACAGAAAATGGCAGGAGGTTACCCCCTCTGAGGACATCGAAAAGACGGGAAAAATACTTGCTCCTCTGTTAAATGGAGAAAAGGACACGGAACGTTTTGAAAAGCGCTATGTTCACAAAAACGGGTCCTTTCTCTGGGCTGACGTAAGTGTTGCCATGAGACGGGATGTTGACGGCAAGCCCCTTTATTTCATGACCACTGTTGTGGATATCAATGCCAGAAAAAAGGCGGAGGAGGCACTTCGAAACAGCGAGGAATACCAGCGGGCCATAATCTCCTGTTCACCGGTGGCCCTGTATACAGTCGATCCTGACGCAAACGTATTAAGCTGGAACACATCGGCTGAGAGGATGTTTGGCTGGCGGGCTGAAGAAATCACAGGAACCCCCCTGCCGATTATCCCTCCTGATAAACAGGAGGAATTCGATATATTACGAAACAGAGTCCTCAATGGATATGCCTTTTTCAGCAGAGATTTAATACGGATAAAAAAGGACGGTTCCCCGGTTCCCATCAGCCTGTCAGTCGCACCTGTGCGAAACGACCAGGGGGAGATCATAGCTATTCTTGGCGCTGCCGAGGATATCACAGAACGAAAACGC
>JAWOEJ010000076.1:0-3658 GCA_046482845.1 Desulfobacteraceae bacterium
TTTCAACCACAACGCAGTCTTCTATCCCCACAGCCGCAATAAGCCGGCTCTGGGAATGAAGGTAGGAGTGCTTTACATCGGACAGGAGCACATCGCCCTTAACCACATTTTCCTGTTCATCCTTTTCTCCGGACTGGTACAGGGCATCCCAGGACCCGAGATCATTCCATCCGGCTTCAAAGGGAATCATAAGCCCTTTGTCTGTTTTTTCCATGACCGCATAGTCAATTGATTCAGATGGAGAAAGGCCAAAAGCATCCCTGTCAAGCCTGAAAAAATCAAGATCGGAAATTCCCTTTTCCAGGGCATTTCTGCAGGCAGAAACAATATCCGGAACAAAGCGTTCAAGCTCTTTAAGAATAATGGATGCCTTAAACATAAACATGCCGCTGTTCCAGCAGAACTTTTTTGAATGAACGTATTCTTTTGCTGTTTCTGAATCCGGCTTTTCAACAAACCGGCTGATCTCAAATATACTGGATTCAACATCCACGGTTTTTCCTTTCTGAATATACCCATACCCGGTTTCAGGGGCATCGGGAATAATGCCAAAGGTTATCAGAGAGCCCTTTTCAGCATATGGTTCTCCTGATTTTAACGCCTGATGAAAATTGTCTGTGTTTATAATTACATGATCCGCAGGCAGCACCAGAAGAACCGGGTCTTTTTCCTGTTTCAGCATAAACAGGGCGGCGGCTGCAATGGCAGGGGCCGTATTCCGACCAACAGGCTCCAGAAGAATTGACCCGCTCACCCCATTGGTTCGCCGCATCTGTTCTGCAGCCATAAACCGGTGTTCGTCATTGCATACAACAAGGGGCGAAGATATAGTGTCAGCAGAATTCAGTCTTAACAGGGTATTCTCAAGCATGGTGTTGTCATTGACAAGACTTATCAGCTGCTTGGGATACAGCTCCCGTGAAAGGGGCCACAGCCTTGTACCGGAACCGCCGGCAAGAATAACAGGTGTGATCATGAGTACTCCTTTTTCAAATAAAACAGGGATTAATCGGGCAAAAGATACGTTAAACTCGATCATCAAGTTTTTTGAATACCGCCGCCCCCAGCGGTTGCCTGTCAGGAACGAGAAAGACGGAGGACTTTTTCCCTGCCAGGCTAAAAATCAAGAACTGCGGCCACTGGTCCTCAAACAGCTTGATTTTCTTAACGCCTGACAGGGAAAAAGTCTGATCTCCTTTGGTTCTCAATGTTCCTGACAGGCAACCGCTGGGGGCTCTTATTAGGCCCTTCCATAAAAACTTGATAACCATCAAGCTAAAGAAGCCAAGTCAACCAGAATGCCCAAGGTTTGACTGGTTCATATTCATTGCAATGGGTTTCAGCCTGAAAATTCAGACAGAAAACTGAAAATGAGTATATAAAAACATTTTTTGTAAATCAATAATAAATCTCAGCGCTGCCGAATTCAACCTGTTGATAAAGGAACAGACCGGGTTGGAGTTGACAAAAATAATTTTTGAATATACAAGTCATTATTATGAAACCACATGAAAAAAAATACCTGAAAGACTACAGCCCGCCAAACTACCTTGTTGATCATATTGATCTCAGGTTTGATATCTATGAAAAAAAAACCATTGTGACCTCGGTCATGGAAATCACCCGCAACAGAAAAACAGCGGATGAAAAAACACCCCTGATCCTGGATGCCGGGGATCTGGATATCAAATCTGTGGTTGCAGACGATATGGTGCTGATGCCGGAAGAATATGAAACAGGAAAACATTATTTCAGACTCAACAGGGTGCCGGCCAATTTCACGCTTGAAATTACAACCCGTCTGAACCCGGGAGCCAACACAACAATGGAGGGCTTGTACCGATCAGGTGATTGTTTGTGCACCCAGTGTGAAGCAGAGGGATTTCGAAAAATCACCTGCTTTCCCGACCGGCCTGATGTCATGACAAAATTTTCATGTATCATAACAGCGGATCAGACAAAATACCCTGTTCTGCTTTCCAACGGCAATATGGTTCTCAAGGGAAACCTTGAAAACAACAGGCATTTTGTCAAATGGGAAGACCCGGTAAAAAAGCCCTGCTATCTTTTCGCCCTGGTTGCCGGCGATCTCTCCTGCGTTGAAGATGTATACACCACAGTGTCACAGCGCCGTATTCTTCTCAAAATTTATGTGGAAAAGGAAAATATTGATAAATGCGGGTATGCATTGACCTCCCTGAAACAGGCCATGGCATGGGATGAAGAAAGATTCGGCAGGGAGTATGATCTGGACCTGTACCAGATCGTCGCTGTCAGTCACTTTAATATGGGTGCCATGGAAAACAAAGGCCTGAATATTTTCAATGCCAGATATGTGCTTGCCAGTCCTGAAACAGCAACGGACACAGATTTCATGAATATCCAGTCCGTCATAGGCCATGAGTATTTTCACAACTGGACAGGCAATAGAATCACCCTGAAAAACTGGTTTCAGCTCAGCCTTAAAGAAGGGCTGACCGTGTTCAGGGATCAGGAATTCTCTTCTGACATGAACGCCCGGGGCGTTAAACGCATTGAAGATGTCAAAAAACTCAGGACCCATCAGTTCCCCGAGGATGCCGGCCCCATGGCCCATTCGGTAAGGCCTGAATCCTATATTGAGATGAACAACTTTTATACCGCCACTGTTTATCACAAAGGGGCTGAGATCATCCGGATGCTGTCCCAGATATTGGGGAAACAAGGCTTTAGAAAAGGAATGGATCTTTATTTTAAAAAATTTGACGGCTGTGCTGTAACAACAGAAGATTTCATCACCACCATGGAAGAGGTGTCAGGGCTGGATCTGTCCCAGTTCAGGCGCTGGTATACCACCCCGGGAACCCCGGAAGTTTCCATAAAAAGAACCTACACTCCTGAAAACCGGCAGCTTGTCATTGATTTTCAGCAGCTCAATTATGACAATCAATTTAAACACCTGCACTTGCCATGTCATATTCCTGTTAAAACAGGCCTGATTGACAAAAACGGCCAGGATATCACCCCTGACACGCAATGCCTGTATCACCTGAAAAACGAAACAGACCAGCTTGTTTTTGAAAACATAGCGCCCGGAACCCTTGTGTCTCTGTTCAGAGAGTTCTCTGCCCCTGTCAAATTGAAAACAGACTTCACAATTCAGGAACTTTGCTTTTTACTGGAACATGACAATGATGACTTTAACAGATGGGACGCTGCCCAGCAGCTGTTTTTCAGGGAAATAAAAACCGTTTTTCTCAATATAAAAAACAATCAGCCCTGTAAGCTTTCACTGCCCGTTGAAAACGCCTTTGGCTCCCTGCTTGTCAGCACAGATAACAAAAAGGCCTTAACAGCCAAAATCCTTACCCTTCCTGAAGAAGATGAAATAGGCGAAACATTTAAGACCATAGATGTAAATTCAATCCACAACGCCAGGAGGTTTGTAAAAAAAAGCCTGGCTGCTGCTTTAAAAGATCAGTTCATGTCTACAATATCAAACTGCTGTCAGTACCGCCCAGCAGATTTGTCCTCTAAAGCCATGGCGGAGAGGAGCTTAAAGAACCTCTGTCTGTCCTATTTAGGCGCATTATTGAACACAGATGAATCCACAGATATCATTTACCGGCATTTCCTGGCTTCAGAAAACATGACTGACGAAATCGGTGCCCTTTCAATC
>JAWOEJ010000116.1:0-4381 GCA_046482845.1 Desulfobacteraceae bacterium
CTGCTGATATTACTGAACTCAGGCGAGGCGAAGCGGAGTGGGAGAAACTCCAGGCCCAGCTTAATCAGGCCTATAAACTGGAATCCGTGGGCCGGCTGGCCGGCGGCGTGGCCCATGATTTCAACAACATGCTGGGGGTTATTCTGGGGCATACAGAACTGGCATTGCTGCGGGCAGATGAAAATCACGATCTGTATTTCGACCTGAAAGAAATTCAAGCTGCAGCGACGCGTTCGGCTGATATCACAAAACAGCTGCTGGCGTTTGCCAGAAAACAGACCATTTCCCCCAGACAGCTGGATGTGAACGAAACCGTGGAGAATATGCTCAATATGCTGCGCCGGCTCATCGGTGAAGACATTGACCTGGTCTGGCAGCCGGGCGTGCATCTATGGCCGGTGAAAATGGACCCGACCCAGATCGACCAGATTCTGGCCAACCTCTGTGTCAACGCCAGGGATGCTATTCCCGGGGTGGGCAAACTCACCATAGAAACCGGCAGAAAAACCTTTGACGAGCAGTATTGCAGTGAATATCCAGATTTTATCCCTGGTGATTTTGTGCTGCTGGCGGTCAGTGACAACGGCTGCGGCATGGACAAAAAAACCCTGGAGAATCTGTTCGAGCCGTTTTTCACCACCAAAGATTTGGGAAAAGGCACTGGCATGGGGCTTGCGACTGTTTATGGCATTGTAAAACAGAATCATGGTTTCATAAATGTTTACAGCGAACCCGGTCAGGGGTCGACCTTCAGAATTTATCTGCCCCGGCTGATTGCTGATACAGACATTGCTGAAGTCGTACCCGATAAACAAGAAGCTGTCCGGGGGACTGAAACCATCCTGCTGGTGGAGGATGAACCTTCCATTCTCAGGATGACCCGGATGATGCTGGAAAGGAATGGGTATACCGTGCTGGCCGCGGCCACACCGGCAGAGGCCCTGGAAAAGGCAAAAAGCCATTCCAGCACCATTGAACTGCTCATGACCGACGTGGTCATGCCCGAGATGAACGGCCGGGATATAGCTGAAAAGATCACCGCGCTTTACCCTGACATAAAACTGTTGTTCATGTCCGGCTACACCGCCAATGTCATTGCCCACCAGGGAATCCTGGATAAAGGGGTGGCCTTTATCCAGAAGCCGTTTTCAATGGGCGACCTGACAGAAAAGCTGCGGGAGGTTTTGGATACGTACAGCCCCGTATAATATTCACTAAAGAACGGGCTTGTTTTTATTTCATCTTTTTTTCGATTAATTTACCCGGATATTTGAATAGGATACGAAAAAATGGCCTAAAACAGCTTTTACATATAGTTTGGAAAGGCTGAAAAGATCTTTTCCCAGCCAGGACACCTGCCCTGAAGCCACGGCACCCATGCCCGAAACAAGGTTCAGGACTGGCAATGCGGTGGCGGTTCTTCTTTAAATTTTTGAATGGATTTTTTGTTGTTTATATCCAACACTTTTTGTGTTATTCAGAATGAGGTTGTCTATACCCTCCAAAAAAAGGAGATGCAATGAAAATTCCAGAGTATATTGAACGGCCGTTTTACATTGATCGTGTCATGCCGTATGCCCGGAAAGATATTATCAAAATTCTGGTGGGCCAGCGGCGAGTGGGGAAAAGCTATCTTCTGTTTCAACTGATGGACAAGCTTTCCGCCCTGGACCCGGAAGTCCAGCAGATCTATATCAACAAGGAGCTTTACGAGTTTGCCGACATCCGGAATGCAGAGGACCTGTTGGCATATATTGCGGCCCGGCGCTGGCCGGACAGCCGTCTGTCACTCTTTATTGACGAACTGCAGGATATTGACCGGTTCGAGGTCGCCCTGCGCAGCCTCCAGGCCGAGGGAGATGTGGATATCTATGGAACCGGCAGCAATGCCAAGCTGCTTTCCGGGGAGTTGGCCACCTATCTGTCCGGGCGTTACATTGAAATAAAGGTATACGGCCTGACCTATGGTGAATTTTTAGCCTTTCACCGGCTTGAAAAAGGACCTGAGAGCTTGCAGACCTATCTGAAATTCGGCGGACTCCCCTACCTGATACACCTGCCCCTGAAAGATACGGTCATCTTTGATTATCTCAGAAACGTCACGGATGCCATCCTGCTCAAAGATATCGTTTCCCGGTATGATATCCGGAATGTCGCCTTTTTGCAGCGGCTTGCCCGGTTCCTGGCAGACAATGTCGGATCTCTGGTGACGGCACGGAAAATCAGCACATATCTGAAAGCCCAGAAAATAAACATTTCCCACAACCTGGTGATCGACTATCTGTCTTATCTTTCCAATGCATTGCTGGTTTTGCCGGCAAGACGGTTTGACATTGTCGGGAAAAAGATTTTTGAAATTGGAGAGAAATATTATTTTGAAGACCTTGGCGTTCGCCATGCGCTGGTGGGATTCAGGGCAACCGATATAAATAAGATTCTGGAAAATATTATTTTCACCCACCTGAAAACCGCAGGATACAACGTCACCATTGGACAGATCGGCAAACGTGAAATTGATTTTCTTTGTGAAAAAAACGGGGAACGTCTTTATATACAGGCGGCTTACATGATCCCGGACGACAAGGTCCGGGACCGGGAATTCGGCAACCTTCTGGCCATTCCTGACAACTATCCGAAAAAGGTGGTATCAATGGACCCCGTTACCGGGGGGTCTTATAAGGGTATTGAGCATGTCCATCTTGAGGATTTTTTGCTCACTTTATAAAAACCAGACAAGTCGAAACCTTTCCATAATCAACAGTGCCCGGAGAGTTGACTATAAGTCCCTGAATTTTTCCCCGGGGGTTGCGCTAAGCGGTTGTTGAGCATTATCAGAGATGTTTTACATTCTTATCAAAATTTTCAAGCTGTTCCATGAGCTTTGTATCTTTATACATTTCCAGGATATCGGTAATCATATGGGTCAGGACAAATGCATTTAAAAATGCGTCCTTTTTGGAAATAAGCTGCAGTCTCTCCATTTGATTTCTCGTTGTAATTGTTATTTCTGAGTTTAACTTTGAAATAATCTGATGAACCCTTTCTTTGTCCCCGTTATGAATCCAGTACATATTGAGATAGATCCGGTTCACAATTTCATGGGTTTCCATAACAGGAATTATACCGGAAAAATATTTCCAATATTTTCTTCCGACCTGGCAATACCTTATCAAGCTCAACGTTGTAATATATTGAAGCATACGCTGCATGGTCGTAGAAGATACATGATACAGGGTTTTGTCATCTCCCCTATAAACAGCAATGACTTTATCAAAGGAATGGTAATTATCCATAACATCCAGCAAAGGCAATATGGGGCGTAATGCATCACATAAATCCTCTTTTTTTTTCAATGGACAGAATGAACATCTTTTAAATTCGACAACATCTTTTACTGAAGGCGGAATTTTACCGGGATCTTTCCAATATTTCATGGTGACTTTTTCAATATTTTCCCGCGTCAATTCAATTTTGGTGGAATCCTCTAAGGTAAGATAAAATCCAGGTTGTTCATAGTCGTTAAATTTAAAGTGGATTGTTTTTTCTTCTTCTGACATTATTAAACGCCTCCATTCGGCCTTCTGCAGGATTACGTTCAGATTCGGCTTTCTCTAATTCCTGAATTCGTCTTTCCAATTTTTCATATATATCAGGGTTATCGCCCATCACATGCTGTCTGCCATTATTTTTCTGTTTTTAATTGGTTCAGCTTATCAAGCAGCAGATCATATTCGTCTTCATATTCCAGTAAATCCAGAAGAACAGGCGGTTTTGTAGAATGAGCAGGCAGTCTCTTTTCCGTTTCAGCTATCAGCTCTTCAAGCTCAGCCATTCTTTGAAACCAACAGAAGCAAAACGATTTCAAAAAATTTCAAAAAACGGATGAACTTTCCATTAAAGCTCTGCAATAAGCTCTATTAGGTGATCACTTTCTAACCGGAATTTTTTTTTTGTTTGTTTCGTTTTGATTCCATTTTTTTAAACTTCTCCACGGAGAAAGGCATATCAGCATTCACAGATCATGTAAAGAGTTACAGAAAAATAAACTTAAACTCGATCATCAAGTTTTTTGAATAGTGCCGCCCCCAGCGGTTGCCTGTCAGGAACGAGAACTACGGAGGACTTTTTCCCTGCCAGGCTAAAAATCAAGGAACTGCGGCCACTGGTCCTCAAACAGCTTGATTTTTTTAACGCCTGGCAGGGAAAAAGTCTGATCTCCTTTGGTTCTCAATGTTCCTGACAGGCAACCGCTGGGGGCTCTTAACCGTTCCTTCTACAAAAACTTGATAATCGAGTATAAGATCCAAATCTTTAGAATAAAGCATGATAATATGCCGGCCATATACCCGCTGCACAGTAAGCGAGCTTTGTTTCAATTATA
>JAWOEJ010000139.1:0-3130 GCA_046482845.1 Desulfobacteraceae bacterium
CCCGCCCCTGGGCAGACGCTGCTTAAGCCAGGCTGGTTTACCTTTTTTTTTAACCAAAGATCATTCCTTAATCTATCTTTAAATTTTCAAAGCATTCTCTCATCTTCTGCTTTGCCTTTTCCATGGTGACTGAAATATTTTTCCCAGATTTTAAGACCTCCTTTTCAATGGATGTCATCTCAACCCCTGTCATGCCGCAGGGATGAATCCAGGAAAACGGCAAGAGGTCAATATTAACATTAAGGGCCAGTCCGTGAAATGATATGTTCCGCCGGATGGTAAGGCCCAGGCTTCCAATTTTTTTCTTATCAACCCAGATACCGTGATTCCTCTTGTCTCTGACAGCCTTGACCTTAAACTGTGCAGCAATTTCAATCATCACAGATTCCAGCAGATAAACAAATTCAGGAATCCCTTTTCCGGCCTGTCTTAAATTGACAACAGGATACACCACCAGCTGTCCCGGCCCGTGAAAGGTGATATTTCCGCCCCGGCCGGTTTGGATGACAAGCATGTTTTCTGCCTTGAGAAACTCCTCGGATTTAATAAGGTTTTCTTTTCCCCCTCTTTTTCCCAGAGTAAAAACAGGGGGATGTTCCACCATGAGAATGACATTTTCCTTTCCAGGGGTGTTTATTTTTTCAGCTACAATTTTTTGTTGAAGCGTAACCGCCTTTTCATAATCCATCAGGCCAAGATCCACAATTTCCATTTTTATCCCCTGAGTTTCGGCTTTCTTGCAGCCGTTACCTCATCAAGTCTGGCTACTTTTGCAAAATGAGGGGCTGACGATAAAATGTCAGGATTCTCTTCTGCCTCTTTTACCACCTGTTTAAAGGCTGAAATAAACGCATCCAGGGTTTCCTTTGATTCGGTTTCCGTGGGTTCAATCATAATGGCCCCGTGAACCACCAGGGGAAAATAAATGGTTGGCGGATGGAACCCGTAATCAATGATCCGTTTGGCCATATCCAGGGTAGTCACATTGTGTTCTGACTGATTTTTATCGGTAAACACACATTCATGCATACAGGGCCGGTCATAGGGAAGAAAGAGATCGTTTTTCAGGCTTTCTTTGATATAATTGGCATTGAGCACGGCCAGCTGACTGACCTGTTTAAGGCCCTCCCCTCCCATGGAGAGAATATAGGAATACGCCTTTACCAGAACAGCAAAATGTCCGTAAAAGGTCAAAAGTCTGCCAAAGGAATCGGGTCTGTCACAGACCAGGGTAAATCTGGTGCCCTTTTTTTCAATTCTCGGCACCGGCAGAAACGGTTCAAGGATTTTACTGACAGCTATGGGGCCTGAACCCGGCCCGCCACCGCCATGGGGTGTGGAAAAAGTTTTATGCAGATTAAAATGAAGTACATCCATACCCAGATCCCCGGGTTTGACAATTCCCATGACAGCATTCATATTGGCCCCGTCCCCATAGACAAGCCCCCCTTTCTGATGAACAATATCTGCGATCTCTTTGATATTTTCTTCAAAAAGACCAAGGGTATTGGGGTTGGTAATCATTATGCCGGCCACATCTTTGTCCATCACCTCAGCTACGGATTCCGGGGTTAATATTCCGTCTTTACCTGACGCAATATTCACAGATTTATACCCGCAGAGACTGGCACTGGCTGGATTTGTACCGTGTGCTGTATCTGGAATGATGATTTTTGAACGCTGTCGACCCTGTTTTTCATGATAGGCATGGATGGCCAGCATGCCGGCCAGCTCACCGTGGGCACCGGCTGCCGGCTGCAGGGTAACTGCAGCCATACCGGTCAATTCAATCAGGAACTGCTCAAGATGATACATCATTTCCAGAGCCCCCTGGCACAGATCTTCATCCACAAGGGGATGGGCTTTTGCAAAACCGTGCCGTGCCGCCTGGACCTCGTTGGTTTTTGGATTGTACTTCATGGTGCAGGAGCCTAAAGGGTACATGCCTGAATCCAGTCCGAAATTCCACTGGGAAAGCCGGGTATAATGACGTACCACATCCAGTTCACACAGCTCAGGCAGATCCGGTGCTTCTCCAGTAAAAGCCTTATCAAGCAGGGATCGCGGCACATCCTGTTCGGGCAGGGATACAGCGCATCTGCCCTGCCGGCTCTTTTCCCATAAAAACGCTTCGTTGAAAACAAGGCCTGTGGTGCCGGGTATCGTTTCCATTATTTCACCTCCCTGACCAGGGTTTCCATATCCTGCCTGGAAAAGACTTCTGTTGCGCAGAACAGATAACATTGCTTTAAATCGGGATAAAAAGGGTCAAGATTCAAACCGGCCACGATTTTTAACTCTTTTTTCAGTTTTTCCCGTTTTTTTTCAAATCCCACCGGGGCTTTGACAACAAATTCATTGAAAAAAGGCCTTTGATATACCCGTTTAAACCCCGCACCCTCAAGGGCCTGCTGGAGAAAAACCGCTTTGTCATGGTTGACCTGGGCAATTTCTCTGATCCCTGTTTTGCCGGCAGCAGCCAGGAACATACCTGCGGTCATGGCATTGAGACCATTGTTGGAACAGATATTGGACCCGGCTTTTTCCCGTCTGATATGCTGCTCCCGTGTGGAAAGGGTCAGCACAAATCCCCGTTTCCCGTTTTTGTCTTTGGTCTGCCCCACGTACCTGCCCGGCAGATCCCTGATAAATTTTTTACTGCCCGTCAGAATACCCAGACCCGGCCCGCCAAAGGACTGGGGGATGCCAAGGCTCTGTCCCTCCCCTGCCACAATATCCGCCCCGCACTGGCCGGGATTTTTTAAAAGGCCGTAGCTTAAGGCTTCTGTAAAGGAAGTGATAAAAAAGGCATTTTTGGCATGAACCTTTGTGCTAAGCGTTTCAAGATCTTCAATGCATCCGAAAAAATTCGGGGATTGAACGGCAACACCGGCAAGATCATCCATTGAATCAAGGATAGCCATATCTGTTGTGCCGTCATGGGCAATGGGCAGTTCAACAATATCACATCCGGACGGGGCCAGATAGGTTTTGACAATCTGTCTGTGATGGGGATGGATCAGGTTTGACAGAGCGATTCGTCTGCCATGCCTGTTTTTTTTAAGGGCAATCAACAGGGCTTCAGCAAGGGCAGTGCCGCAGTCATAGTGGGAAGCAGTGGCCACTTCCG
>JAWOEJ010000202.1:0-3032 GCA_046482845.1 Desulfobacteraceae bacterium
AACAGGGCATCCTCAAACTGATCATCCACGGTTCCCTTTTCAGAATCAACCACAAAGGAGAGCTCGTGCAGCGCTCCGTCAACGTAAAGGGAGAACTTCACCTCATCACCGTCATGGGCATCGGGCATTGCGGTTAAAAATGTTACAGCGGTTTCAGATGCATAGGCATCTATCCCTTCAATTTCCGACAACGCCTCTGCTACAGAGGCTGCAGACCTCTGGGAATCCCCTGCAACATCTTTAACCTCTATGGTTTTGGTCCCCTCGGGACTGCCGTAGACGGTCAGGGTCTGCTCGGCAATACCGCCATTGAGTGCCGTTGCCGTGTCTGCCCCGACAATTGTGGTGGCAAGGCCCGATCCGTCGGTCTCGGAAACCAGGGAATCCCCCACGGTTGTGCCGTCAACCACCGTCAGTCTGTACCGGGACAATTCTCCTCCTGGAGATACCCCGTCCCAGCTGGAAAGACCGGCTTTTGAGATACCCATGTCCACTTCAGCGGACTGGTATTGTGTATCAGCCGTGGACTGGTCCCTTATCCACATCTTAAAGGACTTTTCATAATCAATCCTGTCCCCAAAGGTGAGACTTGACAAAAGCCCGCTGTCGTCGGTCTGGTACTCCCCGGTCACTGTGTCTGAAAAATAGTCAAGACCCGCCCCCTGGGAGTGCTGCAGGTTAATGGTCCAGATCATCTCTTTGGCAAGGACATCCACCTCTGACTGATATCTGGGAATCACTTCGTCCCTTATCTGAAGCCACCCCTTGATTTTACCACCGGAGATCTCATCGGAAATCACCCTTTTTTGACCGGTGCCCTGCCACACCACCTCTTTGTCCACCATTTCAAGCCGGCTGGTTTTAACCCCATAAACCAGGGGCGCTCCCCTGCCCACATTGACAGATAAAGACCCGTTGGGCTGCTCAAAGGAGTTGATATTAATGATATCCCCCAGCTCGTCAACAAGGCCGTTTCGCTTGTCCCGCAGATCATTGGCCGTTGTTATTGTTTCAAACCCGGTTATCTCTCTGTTCAGGGCGGCAATTTCTTCGGCAAGGGCATTGACCCTGGAAAGACCCGCTTCAATCTCCCTTGTGGTCTCACTGCCCACCTGTTTCAGGTCAAGCTGTGCTGTTTTAAACCGGTTGGCCAGGTTGTTACCCGTCTCCAGCACCGCCTCCCTTTCAGAAGGCCCGCTGGGATTATCGGAAACATCATGCCAGGAATTCCAGAACTCGGTCATCAAGGTATTGATACTGGTTTCAGAGGACTCATCAAACAGGGATTCAACAATTTTCATGTAGGATTCCGCCTCTTCAAACCCGGCAAGATTGGCCTTTTCATCTGTCAGCCGATCCTCCAGCATCTGGTTGACGCTCTGCTTTATCTGCTGGACAGAAACGCCTCTGCCAAATATAAACCCTGCATATTTCTGCGGGGTGTTGTTCTCCTGGGCAGCGTTCTGAACGCTGTAATCAGGATTGTTTACATTGGCAATATTGTTGCCCGTTACATTCAGTCCATACTGCTGGGCAGCAATGGCACTTTTGGCAATATTAAGGGTTGCACCGATTCCGCCCATGGTTAGACCTCCGCATGTATAAGGGAACTGGCCCTTTCTAAAGACTGTATGATCCCTGAAAAAGTGTAGCAGTCCTTGAGCGCAGGGCCTGCAAAATTTGACATGATACCGTCTATGACACTGAGATACTCCTGGACATATTTTTTATTTTCCTTTGCCAGGACCTGAATTTCATCTTTTTTCAGGTTAACGGCATGCCTTGTTTTATTCAGATCTGATTTGATTTTTGAAGATACCGGAAGAATGCGTATAAGGGCACCAAGACTGAAATTTCTGACATTCATGCCATGGTCCACCTGGTTTTCATCCAGAAAATAAAGCATATTGTTTCTTATCAGCTCAATTTCCAGGGTCAGTTTTTTTTTCCTGGACGAGGAAAGCCACAAGGCTTTAATATCCATATCAACGATAAAGGTCTTTTCCTGCTCCAGGACAGCACTCAGCTCCTCGTACAGCAGCAGCTTTTTGTGAATATAATCGTCAATTTTATAGGCAAAATTTTCCATGACAGCTTCCTTTATGTTTTCTCTTGTTTTATCGGCTTTTAACGGATCAAATTAAAGTTCTGAAGCAAACTAATTTTAAACTAATTTTAAAACAGGGAAAAAATTTCCCCTTGAAAAAGCATTGTCCCCGTTGTACAAATAAGAGAGCAATATCCATGCCGCAAAACAGACAGAACAGAAAAGCAACCTTTACAATAGAAAACAGAACACCGGCATCCCTAATACTCGGTTATCAAATTTTTATGGAAGGGCCAATTAAGAGCCCCCAGCGGTTGCCCTGTCAGGAACATTGAGAACCAAAGGAGATAAGACTTTTTCCCTGCCAGGCGTTGCGACAATCAAGCTGTTTGAGGACCAGTGGCCGCAGGTCGCCGATTTTTAGCCTGGCAGGGAAAAAGTCTTATCTCCTTAGGTTCTCAATGTTCCTGACAGGCAACCGCTGGGGGCTCTTAATCGGCCCTTACATAAAAACTTGATCATCGAGTTATACTTGATGATCAAGGTATACCATCTGAAATTAATAATTTTTATTTTAACGTAAAAAAAATTTAAAAAGGAGAAACCATGAAAAATATGAAACTCGGCACAAAAATCGGTGTGGGATTCGGTATACTCATCATCATTGCACTGGTCCTCGGGGGCATGGCCGTGATCAACATGAAAGGGGTATCCAGTGAAACCACCATGCTGGCTGAAGAGGGCGTGCGCGTGGCCGAGGGCACCGGGAACCCGGCCCGGGCCGCCGGAATTCGCTCCGGCGACGTGATCGTGCAGTTCGGCGGCGATCCCGTGCCATCGCCGCAGGCCCTGCGCGAACGTGCGGAGGCCGCATCCCCCGGGCGTTCTGTCCCGGTGCTGCTGCATCGGGAAGGCACCCCGGTCTTCATCGCGCTGCCGGAAGAGATCGCGACGGGTAGCCGCGTCCCGGCGATTCCGTCGGAGG
>JAWOEJ010000109.1:0-5638 GCA_046482845.1 Desulfobacteraceae bacterium
TTTCCGAAATTGCATCGGCTTCTGCTAAAGATGCCGTTTTGACCACTTACAGTGCCGCCACATCTGCACGCGCAGCTATGGCCGTTGCGGGATGGTATATTGCCCGTGCCCCGGGAGCACTCGGGAAACGAGAAATGACGGTTGCCTCCAAAAATCCGGATAAATTGTCTCATCTGAAAAGAGTAGATGAGGAAAGGCTGGCTCGTAGGTTTCATGATGGGGACTTTGAGTAATGAAAATATGACGCTTCCCAGTGATGAAGGATCTGAAAAAGCATTAAGTCCGTTTCAAAGTCCGACTGAATGCAGTGCCAATACACAAATCTTGCCCCTAGAGATTCTTCCTCGCAAAAAGCGCTCCTCAGAATGACGCGATCTGATTAGTGGAAACGGAACCTTTCTGTCATTATTGATGTCTCCAATCACGAAACATTGGCATAAGCAGGGAGATCTCTGGATAGTAATTTTTCAAAAAAGGTTCATAGGCCCAGCCCTTGGGCACTGCAATGGTTTTTCCATTGAAATCACGGATGTCAGAGATATTTCCGGCATCAGCGGGTACAA
Source organism: Desulfobacteraceae bacterium (assembly GCA_046482845.1). Classification (GTDB taxonomy): domain Bacteria; phylum Desulfobacterota; class Desulfobacteria; order Desulfobacterales; family Desulfobacteraceae; genus DATFJZ01. The sequence goes on from JAWOEJ010000109.1 coordinate 564, forward strand.
CAAAAATGGTTTTGTCCCGGTAATAGGCCCTGGTAAAGCGTCCGAACTTTTCCCGGCTTTTATTGTAATAAACAGACTGCAGTACATCAATTTTTCTGTTGTGAAACAGGGTGACAAGTTCTTCCCATGTATACTGGTTCACATACTTGAATTCAATGCCAATGCGCGCGCCAAGAATATTCATCATGTCAATGCTTAGCCCAAAGGGATGTTTTCCCACGGCAAAATCAAAGGGGGGCCAGTCCATTTCATTGCTCACCAGGATGACGGGATGGGATTTAACAAAGGCCTTTTCCTTTTGTGTCAGGCTTATTTGACGACCTTCCCCGGCCTGAATCTGAACCAAAGAAATATTCCAGAATAAAAAAAACACAAACAGAACCTGGAAAAAACCCCATGGATTTAAATTTAAACACCACCCCTCACTTAATTTTGAATACATGTGTGAATGCTCCTTAAACTAACACTCGATCTTCAAGTTTTTTGAATACCACCGCCCCCAGCGGTTGCCTGTCAGGACAGCGACCAACGGAGGACTTTTTAATATCATATTTCTGCTCTGTCAAGGACGCTGCGAACGGTCTGGGCAAAATCGTGCATGGCCACAGGCTTCATAAGAAAGGCCTTTATTCCCATCTGTTCTGCTTTGGTCCTGTTTATCCGCTCACTGAATCCTGTACACATGATAAAAGGCTGGCCGGGCTTTATCTGCATCAGCTTTTCTGCAAGCTGATCTCCGTTCATTTCCGGCATTGTCATATCAGACACCACCAGATCAAAATCATCAGGCCGGGTCTCAAAGGCTTCCAGCGCAGCCTGACTGCTGGTAAATGCGGCGGCCGAGTATCCCAGCCGTTCAAGAAACTGTTTTTCAATCTGAACAATGGATTCCTCGTCATCTACCAGGAGAATATGCTCATTGCCAGGGGGCAGATTTTCTGTTTTTTTCTGAACTGCAAAATCATCTTCAGAACGGGTTAAAGGCAGATAGACATTAAAAGTGGCCCCCTTTCCAGGCTCACTGTACACCTTGATATCCCCATTATACTCCTTGACAATGCCGTACACGGTTGCCAGACCCAGCCCGGTGCCCTTTCCTCTTTCCTTGGTGGTGAAATACGGGTCAAAAATCTGGGTTATAATATCAGAAGCGATCCCGGTTCCTGTATCTGATACGGAAAATTCTGCATAAGTGCCCGGCTCAAGCTGCGTATCCATCATGTCATTTCTTTTTAACTCGATACTGTTTAACTGCAGGGATATTTTGCCTTTAACCGGTTCAACCGCATGATAGGCATTTGTAACTAAATTCATGGCAATCTGATGGAGTTGAGAAGGATTGGCCATAACCATGCCCCAGTCCAGTTCAAGATGTTCAATTATCTCAATATCTGCCGGAATGGTTGAGCGGATCAGTTTACATACCTCTTGGATCACCTGTTGAAAATTTACCGGCATCAGTAAATCTTCAGTCTTCCTGCTGAAGGTCAGTATCTGTTTAACCAGGGCCTCACCCCGCCTGCCTGCTTTAAATATTTCCTTAAGATTGTCATGCTCAAAACTGTTTTCAGAAAAATTGTCCATGAGCAGTTCTGATATACCGATAATGGGAAACAAAAGATTGTTGAAATCATGGGCAATTCCCCCTGCAAGAGTCCCTATGGCTTCCATTTTCTGGGCCTGGCGCAGTTGTTTTTCCATTTTCATCTCTTTTGTGATATCCCGGTTCACCTCCACAAAACTTACAATCTCCCCTTCTGAATTCAGTATGGGAGAGATGGAGGCTTCAGCAATAAATTCTGAACCATCCTTTCGCTTATAGGACAACCTGCCCTGCCATGTATCCCCCGATGAAATGGTCTGCCAGATGTCAGTGCAGATTTCTTTGTTGTGCCTGTTGTTTCTCAGTACAAGGGGGTCCTTCCCAATAATCTCGTGAACTGCATACCCGGTTGCTGTTTCAAAGGATGGATTGGCGTATTGGATCACCCCCTTGATATCCGTAATAATGATAATATCCGAGGTATGATTGATCGCTGCAATGAGCCTGTCTTTTTCCAATTCAGCCTGTTTACGTTCTGTAATATCTGAATAAATTCCCAGAATCCCGGAAACATCGCCTTCATCGTTCATCACCGGGGTAATGATCTTTAAAATATACTTTCTGCTGCCTTTTTTCTGGAATAATTCTTCTATTTCCTCGGGTTTCTGCCGGTTTAAAATCCGCTCATCTTCCTGTTTATACTTGTCTGCCCATTTGCCTGAACACAGGTCTTCATCTTTTCTGCCGATAATTTCACGTTCAGGCAGGCCAAGATCTGCTGCAAACCGTTTATTGCAGGAAACATATTCCCGGTTTCTGTTTTTCAGAAAAATGGCCTGGGGAATATTTTCCACAAGGGTGCGGTATTTTGATTCACTTTCCTTCAAAATTTTGTTCAGACGGGCCATGGCATCCACTTTTTCCTTTATTTCCCCTGCCATGGTATTAAATGCAGCGGCAAGAATTCCGATCTCATCCCGGTTGTTTACCTTTGCCTGGATACAAAAATCCCCGGCCTGAAATTTTTTCATGGTCTCAACCAGATGATTGATAGGATCAACAACAAAGGTGTTCAGCCCGAAAACAGCCATCAGAACCACTGCAACCGGAATAATCATAAGAAACACAAAGGCGGCCATCAGGGTATGCCGGCTTGCCGTTTCAAGCACATCATTGGCCAGGGTCACTTCTTTTTCAATACCGGCAATGGTCCGGCTGATCCGCGACGCTGTCAGGGAATTGTCAAACAGGGTTTTGGCCGCTGCAATCCGGTTTTCAATTGTCTCAACCGACTGACGGCTCTCCGGAATAAAACGGATAAGAAAGTCTATCTGATCAAACAGCCGGTCAAACATCTCTGCAATACTCCCGTTTTCATCCACGATATGAAGCTGATCCGATAAAAATTGACGGTTGCGTGCCACCACCCCTTTGTCCATTTCACTGAAAGACTTTGATATAATACTGTCCAGAGCAATAAGGGTTAACTGATTCAGGCTCTTCAGCACAAAGGGAGCCAGAGAGCTCTTTTCCTGAACTTCTTTTCCCATCACCTCATCCATCTGGATCAAAGCCAGTACAGTTGCAATTTTTTCATCCAGTTCAATATACAGATCGTTTAGGTCAGATTTGGCCTGCTGAAACTGCTGTTCAATGTTTTTTATTTTCTCTTCCTTTTTGTTGAGCAGAGAGACCAGCGTTACTGTATGGTCAAGCATGGCACGGGTTTCCAGGGTATCATTTTCCACAGGGGGGTCAAGGAGTTCATCTGAAAAATGCGGAACGTGACCCGATGCAAAAGATTCTGAAACCAGCCGGATCAGACTGTTTTTCCATCTCATAAATGATTCATATCCCTCCAGCCTGAGGCGGAGCTGATCCCGCAGTTTCAGATTATCAACCACCTTCTGGTGCATCCTGATATTTACAAAAGCAAACACTACAAAAATCAAAAAAATAAGCGCACCTGCTGTATAGATTTTCTTTTTAATCGTCATGTAAAAGCACCTTATTTCTGTATTTCTAATACCACCAACGATGCACAGCATCCCAACAAATCATGGCACCCGAAGTCCTTTTTTGCGGTGTTTCCAGTAACCGCAGCCAATCCAGGCCTTTTTTCTGTTTTTTAATTCTATCCCCTTAATAAAGGAAACTTTGGTCCGTATTTTTCTGTCATAGGGCTCAAGCCAGTCGTACTCGATCCATCCCTGACCCTTTGTTTCTATCAAACGCATAAACTCGGCAAAAAGATGCCTGCCGTTGGGCGTGCGCAGATGCCACATGTTCTTTCCCACAAGCTCGGGACGGGTCCCCTGTCCAATGCAGACAGCCTCTTTTTTTTCACGGTCATAGGCATGCATGAAAACGTACAGTCTCTTTTCATTATCAAGAAACTCGGGAGAACTCATCAGAGCCGTCTGCACCTTGTCCATATCATACTCATTGTCTATAATAAAATCGTAGACGGCTTCCACCATGGACTTTGCCTGCAGGGCCACTGGAGAAGTATGATCTCCGACTTGACTGTCATCTCCGGCGTGGCAAGGAAAAGATGCAAAAATCAGACCAAAGAAAAACAAAAGACCTGTTATACCCATCATCTGTTTAAACATAAGCCCCTCCTTATTTGCATTGAGTTTAAAACATTTTACCAGCCGGCCGTGTAAAAGTCCAACCCATAAACGGGAACTCATCATAATAACCGGCATGGCCGGCCATTGATCATTGAATCGGCCACAAAAAAGAATGAAAGTCCTGCAATAACAACCGGTTGACCGGACTTTCATATATTCCCCATGTCCTGACGGACACAACAAGGCATGAAATCTTAGCTGAGTACTGATGGCTGACGGCTGATGGTTTTCCTTATAATGGTTTTCCTTATAAGGGATCTGTCAGATGCGGCACACACCTTGACTTTAATCCCCGGCACAGGTAATATATTCACGCTTTATATAACTGTCCCGGGCAGACCTTTTTACACCTTGTTCTGCCCACAACAAAGCATGAAAGCCATCAGCTGTCAGTAACCAGCAGGGAAAAAATAATTTTGAGCCTTTCTGAATATATTTCATCCCTTAAAGCCTATACTGGTTTTAAAGGTGAAATTGTCAGCCACAGGACATTGAAACCAATTAAGCCGAAGTTTGCCAAAAACCTGCCTGATTTTGTCCATGATTTAACCCCTCTGCTTGAGGATATCGGGATTGACAGGCTTTTTGTGCATCAGAAAAAAGCCATGGACCATATCCTGGCCGGCCGGCATACCATAATTGCCACTTCAACGGCATCCGGCAAAACCCTGTCCTACAACCTGCCTGTAATTGACAGGCTTTTGTCAGAGTCCTCATCTAAGGCGCTTTATCTGTTTCCCTTAAAAGCCCTGGCCCGGGACCAGCTTGACACCATTCAGGATCTCCTCCACAGTGGGAGGGAAATTGGCGATCCAGTGCCGGGGGTCGCGATTCAACGTAGCAACCACCATGTCGGACAGGAACTCGGCCAATCGCTCGTCGTCCCCCCCGCAAGC
>JAWOEJ010000217.1:0-9588 GCA_046482845.1 Desulfobacteraceae bacterium
TTTAAAGGTGAAATTGTCAGCCACAGGACATTGAAACCAATTAAGCCGAAGTTTGCCAAAAACCTGCCTGATTTTGTCCATGATTTAACCCCTCTGCTTGAGGATATAGCGATTGACAGGCTTTTTGTCCATCAGAAAAAAGCCATGGACCATATCCTGGCCGGCCGGCATACCATCATTGCCACTTCAACGGCATCCGGTAAAACCCTGTCCTACAACCTGCCTGTAATAGACAGGCTTTTGTCTGATTCATCATCTAAGGCGCTTTATCTGTTTCCCTTAAAGGCCCTGGCCCGGGACCAGCTTGACACCATTCAGGATCTCCTTGACCGGACAGCAGCGCTTACCTCTGCATCTGCCCCCATGACAGCCAGTGCCTATGACGGAGATGTGTCGGCCCACCACAGAACCCGAATACGTCAAAATCCCCCGGGGATACTGTTGACCAACCCTGAAATGCTTCATCTGGCCATGCTGGCCCACCACCATCTCTGGGAGGACTATTTCAGGAACCTGACCCATGTGATCATTGACGAGGTTCATACCTACCGGGGCGTAATGGGGTCCAACATGGCCTGGGTGTTCAGACGGCTGCGCCGCATCTGCCAGTTTTACGGATCAGATCCAGTGTTTATCTTCTGTTCCGCCACCATTGCCAACCCAAAAGATCTGTGCCTCAGGTTAACCGGCCTGGACGCGGCCCTTGTGGATGAGTCAGGGGCACCGTCCGGTCAAAAGGACGTGCTGCTCATGCGGGGCAGTCAAGGCGCGGCCCAGACCGCTATTACCCTTATCCACGCTGCCGTTCACAGAAAACTTCGAATCATTGTATACACCCAGTCCCGGAAAATAACCGAACTTATTGCCATGTGGGCTTCCCAGCGGACCAAACAATTCCGGGACAGAATCACGGCCTACCGGGCTGGATTCCTCCCTGAAGAACGGCGGTCCATTGAAAAAAAACTCTCTTGCGGGGAATTATACTGTGTGGTATCCACCTCGGCCCTGGAACTGGGCATTGACATCGGCAGCCTGGATCTCTGCATTCTGGTGGGATATCCCGGCACGATCATGTCCACCTGGCAGAGGGCCGGCCGGGTGGGACGCGACGGCAAGCCTTCCGCCCTGGTCCTCATCGCCCATGAAGACGCCCTGGACCAGTATTTTATGAACCATCCTGATATTTTTTTCACCATGCCTGCGGAAACCGCCCTGATCAATCCGGACAATCCCATGATCTGCACTGCCCACCTGGAATGTGCAGCAGCCGAACTTGCCCTGAGACAGGATGAAGCGTTTCTTGACAGCCCTGTTGTAAAAAAGGCGCTCAAAAAACTGGAACATGCCGGCCGGCTTCAGCTGAATGTGTCCGGGGACATATGGCATGCCGCCAGAACATCCCCCCACAGAGAGGTCAGCCTGAGAAGCACAGGCACATCTGTGCCCATTTTTATGGAAAAAACCCGCACACACCTTGGCGACATTGACCGGTACCGGGCATTTTTCGACACCCATGAGGGAGCGGTTTACCTGCACCACGGCCGCACCTATGAAATCACCCGGTTTGATTACGACAAAAATTTTGTAGAGGCAATCCCAAGAAAACTCAGTTACTATACCCGGGCCAGATCTTCCAAAACAACCCGGATCATCAGCATCCAGCACCAGAAAAAAATTCTGAACACCCAGGTGGGATACGGCCTTCTGCGCATTACAGAGCAGGTGACCGGGTATGACCGCAAACTGGTTTCCACAGGGCGGTCCCTGGGGATTGTCCCCCTGGACCTGCCCAGCCTGGAATTTAAGACCCAGGGCATGTGGATACAGATCCCCGATGCAGTCAAGGGAAACATTGAATCTGCCATGCTGCACTTCATGGGAGGCATTCATGCCATGGAACATGCTGCCATCGGCATTATTCCCCTTCTGGTCATGACCGACAGAAATGATCTCGGAGGAATTTCCACACCCTTTCATTCCCAGGCTCAGTCCGCGGCTGTATTTATCTATGATGCCGTACCCGGAGGCCTGGGCCTGTGCCGCCAGGCCTTTGACCAGGCCGGTGAGTTTATCTGCCGGATTCTGGACGCGGTCAGTTCCTGTCCCTGCGACACTGGATGTCCGGCCTGTGTTCATTCTCCCAAATGCGGGTCCGGCAACCGGCCCATTGACAAAACTGCCTGCATTGAAATTTTAAAGCAGATCACCGCACCAGGAAAGCAGATCCCCTCACCCAAACAGATCAGCATACCTGATACAGTACCTGAAACACCGCCGGCTGACCCGCCCAGGCAGGCTGACCCGTTCCGGAAAGATCAACTGTCTCGTTTGAATTTTACAGAACAGGCTGATCCTGCGCCAGATCCTGCACCTGATCCTGATCCGTCTCCAGCGCTGTCATCCTCTTCTGAGAAAAACCCCCTCAGATACGGGGTTCTGGACATAGAAACCAGACGGTCTGCCGCTGACGTCGGTGGATGGAACAAGGCTGAAAAAATGGGGGTCAGCTGTGCTGTCCTGTATGATTCCAATTCAGAAAGGTTTCATAACTATGCCCAGGAAGAAATAAAACAATTGTGTATCCATCTCCAGCAGATGGACCTTGTTATTGGATTCAACATCCTGAAATTTGACTACAAGGTGCTCAACGGGGTATGTGATTTCAACTTCCATGCCCTGCCCACACTGGATCTGCTGGTTAAAATCCATGGGGTCCTGGGGTACAGACTCTCCCTTGACCACCTGGCACAACATACCCTGGGCACCAGCAAAAGTGCAGACGGGCTGATGGCCCTGAAATGGTGGAAGCAGGGAAAAATTGACAAAATCATCGCATACTGCACCCAGGATGTCCGGGTGACCCGGGACATCTACATGTTCGGCCGGGAAAACCGCTTTCTGATATTTAAAAACAAAGCCGGCAGCCGGGTGAGACTTCCGGTTTCCTGGTAAAATTCAAGCCATCCACCCTGCCCAGGGGGCCTGGACCTCACGGAGGGGCGCCCTGACCCTCACAGGTAAAAGTCAACATTAAAACGCTTGATCATCGAATAAAACCATTATGAAAAAACTGTTTTTCACAATTTTGCAGAATTGGAGGAGGGAAGCAGTTTAGAAGGTATTGATTTATCAGGAACGAGAACGACGGTTGTCTCTAAAATCAAAGCGGAAAAAGCTTTGCCAGGATATAGGCCGAACCAATCAGCACATGGGTAATAAGGATAAAGCAGACATTATTTCCAAGGGCCTGAATCAGAACGGGTCTGTCATGATACTGCCTTGATCCCCTGACGGCTTTCAGGGCCCAGGGCAAAGACAAAAAAGCAATCAGCGAGTAAGCCGGCATCACCACTCTGCCTGAAGCAATTGTTGCACCAACGCATCCGCCAATCCAGACATAGACAGCCAGTGTGGACAGGGTGAAAAATTTCCAGGAGGCTTCAAGCCCGAAAACGACAGGTGTTGTTTTTCTCCCTCCATTTCTGTCTGCTTCTACATCAGGAAACTCATTTAAAAGCAAAAGATTATGAACCATAATCCCGCTGGCAACAGATGCAGCCAAAACCGCCCAGTTGTACCGCCCGAACTGGATAAAATAAAGGGCCAGGATGGGCAGGATACCAAGTCCCAGTCCAGGGGACCACTCAGGCCAGGGGGTTTTCAGAATAACAGGGGTATACAGTACAAGACAAAGAACTGCCGCTATGATAAGCGGCAACAGCATCCAGCCCTTTACAATACAGAAAAAAACACCTATCCCAAGGGCTGTAAGCGATGTGGCGATTCCCACCCAGAGCGCCTGGGTTAAACTGATCTGCTCTTCTTTTATCAGCCCGCTCCCGCCGCTGAACGGTGTTTTTTCAACTTCCAGATCAATACCGCTTTTGTAGTCAAAATAATCGTTTACCGCATTTGCACTGCCATGGGTCAGCATCAGCCCAAAGCCCGCCAGCAGGGCGTAACCCATGTTAACCGGCCCGTAATACCAGGCTATTGCAGTCCCCATAAAGGTCAGCGCAACGGCAAGTGTCAGAAATTGAGGCCGGGTTTCCTTGATCCATATAATGAGCTGCTTCATATTTTCCTCTGAAAAAACCGATAAATTCTGAAAACCATTTTAAAGACCCGGAAAAAGGAAATCCGGAAAAAGGAAATTCTGTTCCAGATCTATCCGGGCAGGGTGCACAAAATACTAAAACCCTGCCTGGGTCAGATTTGATGGTTATAGCCGAAATCAGAATTTTACACAACCTTCAAGAAATCCCTGTCTGTCTTATTGCCTTGACAAACCAGCCGGAAATCAAAAGCTGGTTCTTCAGACTCAAGCCCAAAAAGGAACAGAATTTTCAACGGCTCATGGACCAAATCAAAGGGGCCGGCACCTCCCTGTTTGGCACAAAAGCCGTTCAGGTCAAACCTGAACTGACTGCACTCAAAGCACACGGCAGCAAAACCGCCCTGTGCACGTCCTGCGGAGAAGCATTCAAAGTCGTTGAAGGCCCTGTCTGTCCTGCCTGCCCTGGAAACAGACAATATATAGAATAAAAAGTTGCCTCCGTTAGAACATAGGTGTTATAAAAAGGGCCATAGTCTTCTTCACCAGTTGAGAGAAGGTTCAAAACCATGGCATTATACTTAAGAAACAACCAGTGAGTCCTGTTGTTGAAGCTTTACAACAGGTACCAGAGATTGTATGCGACGTGTTGAAAAAAAAAACAGTTTGGGCCGATTTAAAGATCATACATTTCATCTGCCCAAAACCTGATAACCTGCAACGTCTGATAAAAGGATTAATCGATTCTCATAAACAGATGAACGAGGGAAAAGAAAGAAAAGGAACAAGTCGCTCATGTCATTAAAAAATTCACCCTTTATGAAAAAATACATAACCTTACCTGATCTTGAAAAAAACATTCTGCAAATACTGTCCATCGCCTATGCCAGGTTGACTCAGACCCAGTTGCTTGGCTGTCTTGCGGCTTTGGGGATAAAGACAAAAGAGGGGAAACGCTTTGATTCCGGAACAAAAAATGATCGGTTCAAGCTGCTTCGCAGTTCACTGGATGTTCTTCTGGAAACAGACATGTTAAATGGAAAAAGCCGCAGTGTCCTTATGATGAACCGGGAATACATTGAAATCTTAACCCGGCATCTTGTTGCAGAAAAAAAATTCAAGGCCATGGCCGGCACTGTTCAACGCACACTGAACCTGACAGAAGAGGGACTGGCCCAGAAAAAAAACCTGTCCATGGATCACTTGATCGCTGGAATGCGGATTCTATTTTATCAAAAAAAGGTGAGCCAGGCCAATGCGCTTTATGAAAGGTTCATACCCCAGGTTCCCGACAAAGAGAGCATCACCACGGTGTGGGAACAGATCTGCTGGTCTCCCTTTGATCCAGACTGGTTTCAGCTGTTACCCCAGCATATCCATACATATTTTCTAAAAGACCCTTATCTCAGGGACCTGGTATCCTGGAGACAGACCGATTTTCGTGCCGATTATCTGGAATCCCTTGTCATGGAGGGGTCTGAAAAATGTGAATCCGATCTTGAGGCAGCCGTATTGGAAAAATGGATGCTCACCGGTCAACAGGAGCGTCTCAAGGTCTGGCTTAAAACCCATGGAAAAAAGGATAAAGCCGTTGAAAACAGTCTGTGTCTAAAGGGATGGATGGCTTTTTGCAAAGGGGAAAATGCAGCATCCATTACATTGTATGAAAAAGCACTGGATCTTTTAAAGAACAGTACAAATGGAAAAAAGAAAATTTTTTTCAGCCGGTTCATGGGAGTATTTTATATCCTGGCACTGATTAAGGCAGGCAGTGATGACAGCTTTTCCAGAGCAAAAACATGTCTGGCAGAGGAAATGAACCAGAAATACGGTTTTGACCGGGTATATGAGTTGCTGGACAATCTTCTGGATTACCTGCAGGGCAATTCCCGGGGGGCGGATAAAATTCTTCAAAATCACATCTGGATCAGTTCATGGCATTCATCGCGTTTTTCCTCAAATCTGACCACTAATTTTTTCACCCTGTTTGGCTACTACTGGGCGGACAGGGAAGAAGCAAAAAACAAGCTTAAAAACATAAAAAATCTCCATACGCATGCAGCAAAAAATCAATATGTCTGGTTTGCCCATGAACTCAACGGCCTTATTCAAAATCTGTCCAAACCCGATAAAACAGAGAATCTTTCCTGCCTGACCGAACTTATCAGGGAAAACAGGATATGGGAGCACACCCTGAACGCCCTGCTCTCTTTGTATGTGAAACCATCCCCAAAAAAACGGAAGCAGAAACAAGAAAAAGATCACGATCAGCGCATGGCCTGGTTCCTTTATTATGATAACAACGGGAAATGCACCATCAGCCCCAGGGAGCAGAAGAGAAATGCCAAAGGCGGTTGGACAAAAGGGCGCCCCATTGCCTTGAAACGCCTGTGCGAGGAGAGAACAAGTTTTCCCTACCTGACGGACCAGGACAAAAAAATCTGTGGTCACATCTATGCCAACTATTACAAGGACGGCTGGTACACCAAGGAGGAATATATTTTTGATGACGACTATATGCCCGATGTTGTGGGCCATCCTCTGCTTTTCTTAAGCGATGGAACCACCCGCATGGACCTGGTCTATGGAAAGCCTGAACTCACCATTAAAAAAAAGGGCAAAGACCAGTTCGCCTTTGTTCTGTCTCCCAGACCGCGACGTAATTTCAAAGCAGATCATGTGGTGGTCCAGGACACCCCAACACGAATCAAGCTGGTGTCCCTGGATACAAGATACCAGGCAATTGCCGATATCCTTGGAAAAGAAGCCATATTTCCGGCATCTGCGAAAAATAAAATTGTCCAGGTCATGGATGCTCTGGCAGGGGATATTACTATCCATTCAGATATAGAAGGGAGCAGTGATACAGTTTCTGAGGCAGAGGCAGATCCAACGATCCATGTTCAGCTCTCTCCCCTGGGACAGGGACTGAAACTCTCCATGGTGGTTTATCCCCTTGGTAAAAAAGGACCCTGGTATACTCCGGGCAGCAAAGGTAAAAATGTCATTGCCGGTGGAAACGGCATCCAGATGAAAACCACAAGGAATCTGGAGGCGGAAAAAGGACTGGCCGACCGCCTGATCAATGGATGTCCCACCCTTGCCGCTGCCGAAGAAAATGATGGGGAGTGGCATTTTCCAGGGCTGGAAGAATCCCTGGAGCTGATACAGGAACTGGCGGCTTATGCAGAAGCTGACGGGGTAGTGGTTGAGTGGCCCGAGGGAAAACCCTTTGAGCTGGTGGGAAACGCCTCGTTTAACAATTGCCGGCTTAATATCAAAGGAGGAGAAGACGACTGGTTTGCCCTGACCGGCCAGGTGGTGGTAGATGAACACCTTGCCCTGGAGATGGGGATGCTTTTGGAATACCTTGAAAAAAGCCCCTCCAGATTTGTGGAGATCCAGCCGGGACAGTTTGTTGAACTGACCCAGGCCTTTCGCAAACGACTTAAGGCCCTTGACCGATACGCTGTCAGACATGGAAAAGAAGTAAAGTTTCACCCGTTGGCTGCTCTGGCGCTGGAGGGGTTTTTCCGGGAAGCCGGGACCCTGCGTTCCAACAGGAAATGGAAAGCACACATTGCCAGACTTCAAACCCAGAGCGATCCGCTTCTGGCACCCCCATCCACCCTGAATGCTGAATTGCGGAACTATCAGCTGGAGGGAATCAACTGGATGACCTGTCTGTCAGACTGGGGGGTGGGCGCCTGCCTGGCCGATGACATGGGGATTGGTAAAACCATGCAGGCCCTGGCCATGCTCATCAAGCATGCCCCGCAGGGACCGTCTCTGGTTATTGCCCCTACGTCGGTCTGTGCAAACTGGATTGACGAAGCCAATCGTTTTGCCCCCAGTCTGAACCCTGTTTTATTTGGTGGAAATAAACGGAAGAAAATCCTAAAAGATATTGGCAGCTTTGATGTGGTGATCTGCAGTTACGGCCTGATACAGCAAAAAAAAGGGGCTGCAATGTTGTCAGCAGTCCCCTGGCAGATGGTGGTTCTGGATGAAGCCCAGGCCATAAAAAATTTTGCCACCCAGAGATCCCGCTCTGTCATGGAGCTGAGGGCTGCATTCAAGGTGATTCTTACAGGAACGCCCATTGAAAATCACCTGGGTGAGCTGTGGAATCTTTTTCACTTTATCAATCCCGGACTTCTCGGCTCCCTGGACCAGTTTAACGAAAACTTTGCCGTTCCCATTGAAAAAGAGGGGGATGCCCAGGCAGGCAGGGATCTCAAGCGGTTGATCCAGCCGTTTATCCTGCGCCGTACCAAAGCCCAGGTATTGGAAGAGCTGCCCCCCCGCACAGAGATTCTGCTGGATATTGATTTGAGCAAAGAGGAGCTGGCCTTTTATGAGGCCCTGCGCCAACAGGCACTGGAGAGACTCTCCAGTGATGATGAGACCCATGGGGGCCAAAAGCATCTCAAAATTCTGGCGGAGATCACAAAATTGCGCCAGGCCTGCTGCCACAGTGAACTGGTCAACAAAGAAATCTCTATTCCCAGCAGTAAACTGGCAGTCTTTTCTGAAATTTTAGGAGAACTCATCACCAATGGACACAAAGCCCTTGTTTTCAGCCAGTTTGTCGGGCACCTCTCCATTGTCCGTAACTATCTGGATCACTCCAGAATCACATACCAGTACCTGGACGGAAGCACGCCGGTTGCCCAGCGGCAAAAGGCCATCCATGGCTTTCAATCCGGGGAGGGGGATGTTTTTTTGATCAGCCTTAAAGCCGGGGGCGTGGGGTTGAATCTTACAGCAGCCGACTATGTCATCCACCTGGACCCGTGGTGGAACCCGGCTGTAGAGGATCAGGCGGCCGACCGTGCCCATCGAATCGGTCAGCGCCGGCCTGTGACCATTTATCGTCTGATTACCCGGGGAACGGTAGAAGAAAAAATTGTACACATGCACCGCCGCAAACGAAAACTGGCGGACAGCCTGCTCACGGGAAGTGATCTCAGCGGGAAAATGTCTGCAGAAGAACTTCTGGCTTTAATCCAGGAGTAATTGTAATCGACCATACATCAGATGATTCTGTTACATAATGCTTAGGGATCTTCCAAAAAAAAGACTTCCAGTGAAACGTTGAAAGCCTTGTTATTTGTGGTGCCGGAGGAGAGACTTGAACTCTCAAGGGCTTAAAGCCCGGAGGATTTTGAGTCCTTCTTATACCTGTTTTATGGTGTTTGATATAATTTTAGTAAGCATGATTTTTCTTGACATTAAAGGTGTTTCAGTCTATTTTAATCCTATGATGTAATATCTAATTTGATTTATCCTGCTTACTATGTGCTTACTAATTTTTGGGCAGGGTGCTTACTAATTTTAGGGGGTTTAAATGCCGAAATTCACCAAAAAATTCATTGAAAACTTGAAGTCACCCCAAACGGGCCAAGCGTTAATTTGGGACGATGAAACAGCGGGTTTTGGAATCCGGTTGAATCAAAACTCAAAAACTTATTTTGTCCAAAGCCGGGTAAATGGAAAAGCCCGGCGCGTTACTATCGGGCGGCATGGTGTTT
>JAWOEJ010000233.1:0-2531 GCA_046482845.1 Desulfobacteraceae bacterium
AAGCTTTCTTTAGAAACACCTATAATGTAATTGTAAATTTTGATGATAGACCAACTAATGAATTGAAAAACCCCAGGTTTTTTGTTCCTTCCGTTTTTTCCTGTCATTTTAGTACCTTTGAATCTATTCTATTAAAGACATATGAAACATCCATCAGTAAATTTTTCTCACACCAGGGAATGTTTATTTGGATGTCGCGTATGTCCGCTAAAACAATAAATTAAACATATGAAACATTTCATCGTATTTTTTGCTTTTGCTTTTTTAATTTCTTGTCAGGATGAGAAAAATGAGATCACGGCAGAGGAGATTATTGATAAAACAATTGAAAATGCCGGAGGGGCAAACTATCGAAAGGCCACCATCGATTTTGAATTCAGGGATAACACCTATAAAAGTATTCGAAACGGTGGGGAGTTTCAGCTTGAAAGAATAATAATAGATTCGACAGGTTCAAGTTACAGGGATGTGGTAAATAATACAGGTTACCAGCGTTTCAAAAATGACAGTTTGATAACAGTTCCGGATTCAATGGCAACCAAGTATATTGCCAGCGTAAATTCTGTGCATTATTTCGCACATTTACCTTTTGGGTTGAATGATAAGGCCGTTAACAAAGAATTGGTTGGAGAAACAGAAATAGAAGGGGCACCTTATTACGAGGTGAAAATAAGCTTTCAGCAGGAAGGTGGTGGCACCGATCATCATGATGTTTTTATGTACTGGATCCATAAAAATGATTTTACAATAGATTACCTGGCATATAAATTCCAGGTTGAGGAAGGTGGCATCCGATTTAGAAAGGCCTTTAATCCTCGGGTTATTGAAGGGATTCGCTTTGCCGATTATGAGAATTACAAGATCGAAGATTTTAGCACCCCTCTTGAAGATCTTGATGAATTATATGAAGCTGGAAAACTGGAATTCCTGTCTACTATTGAAACAGAAAATATCAAAGTAAAAATCAAGGCCTAAAGGCAGATATGTATAAGTTATACAGGGAAACACTTTTAGGTGTCTCCCTGTTTTGTTTTTTCGGGATCTTGTTGGTTGTCTTCATGATATTTTTGATAATTGAAAGATTCTTATCTGATTTTTTAAAGGTTTACCATATTTTTATTCGATTAAAAAAGGACATAAAATGGATTTTTTAGAGTTTGTCAAAGGCTTAGCTCTTGCAAATAAATGCCCTAAAAATCTTTTTTTGCGGACACTCTTATAATTCGGTATACTGGTAATACCACCCATAGGGCCAATACCCCAAAAGAAATAAACATACCCTGGGAGGTGCCGAAGAATTGTTTAAATACCGCCCCGGTGTACCCTAATAATGCTGAAATATCCAGCTTCAATAATACAAGTATTCGCGAAAGATCGATTGGATTCAGGACACTGCCTATAAGTGCAAATTTATCCAGAGGATACTCCTGGAAATATACCAGGATGAGTAAAAATATTCCGTCATAGACCACTGCCAAAAATAACCAAAGCAAAATAGCAAGTCCAAAACCTTTGATCTTGTTTTCATGGGACAAGGCGATATTAAAGGCCAGGGCTGTGAAAATGAATGTTAGAAACACGCCGGAAACCAGCAAGGAAAAGAAATTCCAGATTGCTGCCGACTCAAATAAGCCGTATGCTGCAAAGGGAATTCCCAGTCCCAGAACAAGGCTAAGGGAAAGGGAAATAGCCACGCCAAGGTACTGTCCGATAAAAATGGTTCGGCGTTTTATGGGTTGTGCCAGTAAAAGCTCGGTGAACTCCCGCGAATCATAATAATACATCACTCCAAAAATTGTCCCGATCAGGGGAACCAGGATAATGATCACGTTCATTAATGTTATTACCGCATTGGAAAGATCATTGTTAAGAAATAACAGGATTATGCCCATGCCTGGGGCAGAATCACCAGCCGCATGGTCTGGTAATAGTTCAGACCCAGGGAATCGGCTGCCTCGTACTGTCCTCTGGACATGCCCTGAAGCCCCCCCGCACAACTTCCGCCACATAGGCGGCGGTAAACAGGATGATGGCCACCTGGGCTCTCAGAATCTTGTTGATGGTCATCCCTTCGGGAAGAAACAACGGAAATATGATGGAGGACATGAACAACAGGCTGATGAGCGGTACCCCCCGGATCAGCTCAATGTATCCAATGGACAGATACCGGATAAACGGCATGTGGGAATCTCTTCCCAAAGCCAGAACAACCCCTAGCGGATAGGCGGCGGTCAGTCCGAACACCGATAAAATCAGGGTCAACGGCAGACCGCCCCATTTCATGCTGTCCACGGGCGTAAGTCCGAAAAGCCCGCCTTTCATCAGAATGCCCATGGACACCAGACCGATGATCCAGGCATATCCCAGTTTTTTTGACCAGAACCGTTTGTGGTAGGAAAAAAACAGCAGGGTGAACAGCAGGACCATGGCGGTGAAAGGCCGCCAGTGCAGGTCATGGGGGTAAAATCCGAAAATGACGAAACGCAGGTTCTTCAAGACCACGGACCAGCAGGCCCCGGGACATTGTTTGC
>JAWOEJ010000293.1:0-7022 GCA_046482845.1 Desulfobacteraceae bacterium
GCGCATGTCCGATGCCGATATCATTATTGTCGCTGTTCCTACGCCCATAGACAATGCAAGACAACCGGATCTTTACCCGGTTGAAAGTGCGTCTCGTACAGTGGGCAAAGTGATGAAAAAAGGCTGCATTGTCGTGTTTGAATCCACAGTATATCCCGGCGTCACCGAAGAGATCTGCGTACCCATTTTGGAAAAAGAGTCCGGCATGACCTGGAAAAAAGATTTCCATGTGGGGTATTCCCCGGAAAGAATCAATCCCGGGGATAAGGAACATACCCTTACAAAAATAGTTAAGGTGGTTGCCGGCGACGATGAAAAGACCCTTGAAAAAGTTGCGGCCCTGTATGAATCCATTGTTGAGGCTGGTGTGCACCGGACAAAGACAATTAAAGAAGCGGAGGCCGCCAAAGTCATTGAAAATACCCAGCGTGATCTAAATATCGCATTAATGAATGAACTGGCGCTCATATTTGACCGACTGGGCATTGATACAAAAAATGTTTTGGAAGCGGCAGGCTCCAAATGGAATTTTTTAAAATTTTTTCCCGGCCTGGTTGGTGGCCACTGCATAGGCGTAGACCCCTACTACTTGACATATAAAGCCCAGACTGAAGGATACCATCCCGAAGTCATCCTTGCCGGCAGAAGGATCAACGACAACATGGGCAAATTTGTGGTGGAAAAAACCATTAAAATGATGATCTCGGCTTCCCAGCCCGTTAAAGGCGCCAGGGTCGGTGTCCTCGGACTTACTTTTAAGGAGGACTGTCCGGATTTAAGGAATACCCGCGTTGTGGACATCATCAATGAGCTGAAATCATACGAATGCCAGATCCTGGTGCACGACCCCATGGCCGACCCGAAAGAGGCAAAAGCCTACTACAATGTTGAGCTTAAGCCATGGGAGGCACTAACGGACCTGGGCACATTGATATTAGCTGTTCCCCATGATTGGTACAGAAATAAGCCCTTAAATTCATTTACCAGTAAATTAAACGCAATGGGTGGCCTGATTGATGTTAAAAGCATGTTGGATCCGGAGCAGGTTAAACAGGCCGGCATCCCGTTCTGGCGTCTGTAAGGAGAGTTATGATAAAAGTTATGCTCATTGCCGGGGCCCGGCCTAATTTTATGAAAATCGCCCCGATTGCCAGGATCTTTGACAGTCGGGGAGACGATATTGCCTATAAAATTGTTCACACAGGCCAGCATTATGACCAAAACATGAGTGATATCTTTTTTGAAGAACTTGGTATCAGAACCCCGGATTACCATCTGGGTGCCGGCGGGGGGACGCATTCACAGCAGACAGCTAAAATTATGGTGGAATTTGAATCCATATGTGAGACGGACCGCCCTGATTTAGTTTTGGTGGTCGGGGATGTGAATTCAACTCTGGCCTGCTCCATTGTTGCCAAAAAAATGCATATCAAAGTCGCCCATGTGGAAGCCGGTCTCCGCAGCTTTGACCTTGACATGCCCGAAGAGATCAACCGCATGGTTACAGATGCCATTTCTGATATCTTTTTTGTCACGGAAGAACAGGGCATGGCCAACCTGAAAAAAGAAGGAAAGCCGGAATCCTGCATTCATTTTGTGGGTCATGTCATGATCGATAATCTGTTTTACCAACTCTCTCAACTGGAAACGATGGATTCAGCCGGTCTGAATTACAATGACTATAAATCCGGCCACAGCGAGTACGGCGTCGTAACTTTACACAGACCGTCCAACGTGGATGACAAACCGACCCTGATACGAATTTTTAAAACCCTTGATCAAATTTCAAAAAGGTTGCCTTTAATTTTTCCCATCCATCCAAGAACGCAAAAAAATATGGAAGCCTTTGGTATCCAGCCTGCTGAAACCATAACGCTCACACCGCCACTGTCATACATGGCCTTTTTAAATCTGTGGAAGGACGCAAAATTAGCCCTGACGGATTCCGGTGGGCTTCAGGAAGAAACCACCGCTCTCGGGATTCCCTGTTTAACCATCCGGGAAAATACCGAACGTCCCATCACCATCACCCAGGGAACAAACGAGCTGGTCGGTACATCAGAGAATAAAATTTTTGATGCATTTGAAAAAATTATGGCAGGCAACTGGCGAACCGGCCAAAAACCCGATCTCTGGGACGGCAGGGCAGCAGAACGGATTACGGATATCCTTCTGGCGTATTAATATTGATGCAAACAACTAAAAAAGTAAACAAAGCAGACGAGAATGCCTGGGATAACTATGTCACGAATCATCCTTCCGGTACGGTTTTTCACCTGGCAGCCTGGAAAAGGGTTGTTGAAAAAACGTTTGGGCATAAAGCCCATTATCTGACAGAAAAAAAAAATGGGCGTATTAAGGGCATATGCCCCATATTTGAACTTAAAAGCATGCTGTTCGGTCACTCGTTTATCAGCATTCCTTTTGCAGAACTGGGTGGGGTGTTATCAGATAATGAAAATATAGAGACGGACTTGATCAATAGCGCCTGCCGGATTGCCGAGTCGGAAAAAGCCCAGTATCTTGAACTGAGAAACAGAAAAGAACTCAATGGCTTTGAAACAAAATCCTTATATTATAATTTTCGTAAAAAAATATCTTCCGACCATGATGAAAACCTGAAAGCCATCCCAAGAAAATCCAGGGCCGTGGTGAGAAATGCCATAAAAAAAGGCCTAACCTCAGAAACCGGCCACCACCTGTTGGACGATTTTTATAAAATACTGGCCTTAAATTACCATCGTCTGGGCACGCCGATCTTTCCAAAAAAGTTTTTTAATAATTTTCTGACTGAATATGGCAAAAATGCAGATCTTTTGGTTGTTCGCACCCAAGAAGGGGGTTTAGCTGCCGCAGTTTTATTCTTTACCTTTAAAAACCAGATGATCCCTTATTATGCCGGATCAGATTTCCAGTACAGGCGACTGGGTCCAAATGATTTCATGTACTGGGAACTGATGAAACTGGCAGTTGAAAAAGGCTGCACCATATTCGATTACGGTCGTAGCAAAGAAGGCACAGGGTCTTTCAGCTTCAAAAAGCACTGGGGATTTGAACCAACCCCCCTATCCTACCAGTATCATCTTGTAACACTGGATAAATTACCCAACTTAAGCCCGGCAAACCCCAAATATCGCAAAAAGATAGAGACATGGCAGAGACTACCCCATTTTATGACAAAAATACTTGGCCCGATAATATCCAGGAATCTTGCGTAAAACTCACACAAAGTCACAAAGACACCAAGTTTAAATTCTTTGTGCCTTTGTGCCTTAGTGTCTTTGTGAGATCATGAAAAAAATACTTTACCTAAGCCATCGCATCCCCTACCCGCCCAACAAAGGAGATAAGATAAGATCCTTTAATGAGATAAAATACCTGTCAAAAAGGTATGACGTGGATCTAATCACCCTGGCTGATAACCCACAAGATCTCAAATACCAGAAAGATCTGAAAAAGTATTGCAGACAAGTCAAGGTATTCCCACTAAACACCAGGAAAGCTAAACTCAAAGGACTCATCAGCCTGTTGTCGGGAGACAGTATTTCCCAGGGATATTTTTATCTAAAAGCGTTTCAAAATATTTATAACCAGTGGACTTCCCAGAAATCCTATCACGCTGTTATCTGTTTTTCATCTCCCATGGCAGAATATGTATTTAAAGCGCCGCAAAAGAAAAAGCCTGCACATACTTTGATTATGGATTTTTGCGATCTTGACTCAGACAAGTGGCACCAATACGCACAAAATTTATTTTTCCCTTTCAATCTGCTCTATCAGTTAGAAGCAGTTCGGTTGCTGGCGTTTGAGAAAAAGATAAACCAGGCTTTTGATCATTCGGTTTTTGTTTCTTCAGTTGAAGCCGGGCTTTTTAAAAAATATTACCCACAAGCCAAGCGCCTTGATGTTGTGACAAACGGCGTTGATCATGACTATTTTAACCCGGATCTATTCAATGCAAAGGAAAAAAATAACGCCATAATTGTCGGTTTTTTCGGAGCCATGGATTACTACGCCAATGTAGATGGTGCCCTGTGGTTTGCGAATCACATCTGGCCCCTGATAAAAACACAGATACCGGAAGCTCTTTTTTTTATCGTCGGCAGCAACCCAGACCCAAAGCTTAAAGCGTTAGCGTCCGACCCTTCCATTCAAACGACCGGCTTTGTAGACGATATCCGCGAATATTACCACAAGACGTCTGTTTGCGTAGTCCCTTTAAGAATTGCAAGAGGTGTTCAAAATAAAGTGCTTGAGGCCATGTCCATGGGCCGTGCAATTGTCTCCACGTCCCCGGCCGTTCAGGGAATCGGAGCGCTTAATAAACCTTTTATCTCAATTGAAGATGATCCAAAAAAGTTTGCAGCATGCGTGGTCAACCATCTACAGAACAAGCCCGGCCGAGATGAAGCCGGCCGCAAAGCACGAAAACACATTCAGACCCATTACAACTGGGATGCCAACATGGAACATCTCAGGATATAGGCCGCTCACAAAGACACAAAGAAAAAAATCCTCCCTGACTATTCCAGCATAATATTTGACATGTGTCTATTGTTGTAATACCATAAGCTTAAATTTAGACCAATTCTTGTACTGGGAGGAATCCGCATGACATCACAACATATAACCGAAGCGGAACCAACCCTTAACCAATTGATTCAATCAATAGAGCAAGGTTTGCCGATATCAGCGTTCAAAAAACTGCAAGACAGTTTGGACCTGCCGGATAAAGACCTTGCAAAATATGTCAGAATTCCAAAAAGCACTTTAGCCCTTAGAAAAAAAAGAGGAAAATTTTCATTTGAAGAATCAGAAAGACTTCTTCGGCTGCAGCGACTATTCGAAAAGGCCCTTGACGTTTTTAAGAGTGCCGAACTGGCAAAAAAATGGCTGAAGGAAGATGCGTACGGATTAGGGGATATTCCGCCCCTTGAATATGCTGCAACAGAGATTGGGGGAAGAGAAGTTGAAGACCTTTTGGGGCGTATTGAACACGGTGTATTCAGCTGATGGACGCTGTTTCATATCGCGTAGTAAAAGAAAAATACTGGGCTTCTGCGTTTGACGGTGAAGGGGCAAGGCTTTACGGAGGGCGGTCGAATAGCAAAGGGGTGCCGGTCGTTTATACATCAGACTCTCTGGCCTTATGTTCCCTTGAAATCTTTGTGCATCTTCCGTCATATACCCTGCTGGCAGATTATGTTTATGTACCCCTTGTTTTTGATTCCGGTTTGATTACCGTGGCGCATTTGGATGACGGCTGGGATGAAAGACCTGTTTCGAGAGTTTCTCAAGACATAGACGATCATTGGATTAAAGAAGGCCTTTCTGCCATTTTAAGAGTGCCGAGTGTGATAATGCCCGACGGTTACAACTACCTTGTCAATATTCATCACCCGGACTTTAAAAAAATAAAGATCGGCAAACCACAGCCTTTGGCTTTTGATCCACGGTTACAAAAATAATTGAAACCAGAATTTAGCCTCCCCACAAAGAAAGAATTTAACATCTTTGTGTCTTTGCGTCTATTGATTGCCGGTTATTACTTTCCGAGATTTATCATCGGGTCGAATTCGAATAATTACTTTTCCTCACACAAAGGCACAAAGGCACAAAGAAAAATAATCTCTTTGTGTCTTTGTGAGAGCTTTAATTAATAAATTTTGTGTCCTATTGTCTTTGAGCGATAATATGGAGAGTATAAAATAAGGCACAGGGGAGATGTAAATAGTTATTTAATTTATATCTATTAATACCTATACTTATTTATTATGAGTAATATATATAGAATAAACGAATTTGCAAAAAGAATTAGGAAAATCTACATCGACATTAATTAAGGCGTCTGAAAAGTGATAATCCAATTGGCTCATAAAATAGAACTCGACCCTACCAATCTACAGCGGGGATACTTTGCTCGTGCTTGCGGCACGGCCCGGTTTACATGGAATTGGGCACTTGCCGAATGGAATCGCCAATATGAAGCAGGGCTAAAACCTTCGGGGCCGGCGTTGAAAAAGGTATTCAACACAATCAAGAAAGAACAGTTTCCCTGGGTTTTTGACGTATTGAGGGATGCCAACAGCCAACCGTTTAGTAATTTACAGAAGGCATTTAAAGACTTTTTAAAAGGTACTAAAAAACGCCCGAATTTTAAAAAGAAAGGGGCGGGTAAAGACAGCTTTTACATTGCCAATGATAAATTCAAGATAGAGGAAGACCGAATACACGTTCCAAAACTTGGGTGGGTAAGGTTGAAGGAAACCTTTTGTAATTTTGGAAAAATACTGAATGCAACAGTCTCTCAAACAGCGGATAAGTGGTTTGTCAGTATCTGTGTCGAAATGGATATTACTCCGGCAACATGCGAAAACCAAGCAGTTGTCGGTGTAGACCTCGGCATTAAGAACCTGGCGACATTTTCCAATGGCGAAATGATCGAAGGCTCTAAGCCTTATAAAAAGTTGCAAAAAAAACTGCGAAGACTTCAACAGGCGTTTGCACAGGCACAAAAAGGTTCTAAAAATCGAGAAAAGCTAAAACGAAAAATAGCTCGATTGCATTACCGGATATCATGTATCCGCCACGATACGCTTCATAAGCTCACTTCAAAGTTGGTCCGAAAGTTTTCCGTCATCGTTATTGAAGACCTGAACGTCTGTGGAATGTTGAAAAATAGAAAACTGGCAAAAGCGATATCCGACATGGGATTCCATGAATTTAAACGGCAACTGAAATATAAAGCCGTTATTTCGGGTGTTAATGTAATCATTGCGGATCGATGGTTTCCATCTTCAAAAAGATGTTCTAAATGCGGTGAAATTCATCAGGAACTTACGCTGGCTGATCGAACATTTGTATGCCCGGCGTGTGGATTCAAGCTGGATAGAGATGAAAACGCAGCCCGGAACCTGGAACAGTATCCGGTTTTATCGGCTGCATAATAATAACAATACCGTAGGTTCTACGGGATTTTAAGCCTGTGGAGAGGAAATGAGACCTAAGCAGTTTGTTCGGGC
>JAWOEJ010000111.1:0-6133 GCA_046482845.1 Desulfobacteraceae bacterium
AGAAAGCGATCTGCCCGCCATTCACCCTGGATTGTCCGGTGCCGGTATCCAGAAATTGAAACGGCTGCTTGCCGCCATTGCCAGATCCGCACCCTTCACACCGGACATGAAGCGGTTGAAACAGATCATCGATATTGGCGATGAAAGAACATTGAAAACCTACCTGGTTCATCTTGATGACGGCAAGGCCATTACCTGCCTGCAAAAGGCCAATAAAAGTATACGGGGCCTGGAAAAACCGGAAAAGATTTATCTGAATAATCCCAACCAGGCGTTTGCTATCTGTGATCCCCGGCAGGTCAATCAGGGTACGCTCAGGGAATTGTTTTTTATCTGCATGCTCCGGGAAAATCACAATATCACGATTCCGTCCAAAGGTGATTTTCAGGTGGATGGTTCCCTTGTTTTTGAAGTCGGCGGTAAAGGCAAAACCTTTAAGCAGATCAAAGATTTGCCGGATTCCTATTTGGCGATTGACGACATCGAACATGGGATGCGGGCCAGAATACCTCTGTGGATCTTTGGATTTTTGTACTGACTGCCCAAAGGCTGCCTGAGGCTTACCCTTGACATGGTGTCCTTTGGGTTCACATGTGAAAAGCTGAAGGTTAAAACAGCTGTTTATGAAATCTTCCTGTTGTGTATCAGAGCTGTGATGTGCTACTGTACATTTAATTTGTTTGGGCGATAAAAATGGAGTGACCAGAGTGCAGGTAAAGATCAAATAAGGTGAAACAATGCCATGTCTGAAAAACCTACTTACGAGGAGCTGGAAAAGAGAGTTTGGGAACTTGAGCAGGCTCTGTCCGGGACTGAAAAAGAACGGTTGAATCTGCTCCGGGCCGTGGAACAGAGTCCCGCATCAATTGTTGTTACAGATGATCAGGGGACCATTCAGTATGTTAATCCAAGTTTCTGCCGGAACACCGGCTATTCCGCCGGGGAGGCCGTTGGTGAGAATCCCAGGATACTGAAATCAGGCAGGCATCCAGATGAATTTTACAAAGAGATGTGGCAAACCATTGAAGATGGACGTATATGGCAGGGAGAGATCTGCAATAAAAAAAAGACCGGTGAACTGTACTGGGAAAATGCCACCATCTCCCAGGTCCTCAATGAAAACGGGGAGCGGATCAGTTATATTGCTGTAAAAGAGGACATTACCCAAAAGAAGGAACTGGAACAGCTCAAAGAAGATGTAGAAAGGGTGATGCGCCATGATCTGAAAACCCCCTTGAACAGCATTATCGGATTTCCCCAGCTGCTGATGGAAACTGCCGAATTAACGGAGAATCAGAAGCGGTACTGCCGGAATATCGAATATGCCGGAAGGCACATGCTTGACATGATCAATATGTACCTTTCCATTTCCAGAATCGAGGCCGGGGAATATGAACTGAATCTGCAGTCCGTGAACATCATTAAGATAATACAGCAGATTTTTAAGGAGATCAAAGACCTGGCCGGGGCAACCCATGTCAAACGCCAGCTGACCATTAACGGAATGCCCCCTGAATATGAGGCAAATATCACCATAAAAGGGGAGGAAACCCTGTGTTACGGGCTGCTGATGAATCTTTTAAAAAATGCAGTGGAAGCATCTCGGAAAAACGGAAAGGTTCAGGTGGACATCGTTGAACTTGATTTTTGGGTTTCCATTCACATTCACAATCAAGAAGCGGTACCGCCGGAAATAAGGGATTATTTTTTCGACAAATTCATCAGCTCCGGAAAACGCAGCGGCACAGGCCTGGGAACTTACAGTGCAAAACTCATGGCCGAAATACAGGGGGGATCCATTGCCATGGAAACTTCAGAAAAAACCGGCACCACCGTCACCGTAACAATGCCGGCATGAAAAATAATTATTAGCCGGGAGGAGTAGATGGCAAAGGTTTTGATCATCGATGATGACCTTTTAATCGGAGAGCTTCTGATAAAATACCTTAATGACCTGGGCCATGAGGCAGAAATTGCTCAAACTTTGGCCCAGGGAGTTGACAAGGCCCATTTAGGGGGGGTTGATCTGGTTTTTCTGGATGTGATTCTGCCCGATGGTGATGGTCTTGAATCCCTTTCCTCGATCAAAACCTCCGTATCAGACCCGGAAGTCATTATTATCACTGCCGAGGCCAGCACCCGGGGCGCAGAAATGGCCCTTGACAACAATGCCTGGGACTATATCGTAAAACCTTTTTCCAGAAATGAAATCAGGCTCAGTGTAGAGCGGTCCCTGGCATTCAGGGCTTCGAGAAAGGCCCTGTCCTCGCCTGAAAACATTTTGAACCGGTCTGATATTGTTGGTTCAAGCCCGGCTCTCATGTCATGCCTGGCAACTGCCGGCCAATGCGCCAAAAGTGATGTCAATGTTCTCATCACAGGCCGGACCGGTACGGGAAAGGAGCTGTTTGCCAATGTGATTCATGATAACAGCCAGCGCAGCCAGAACCGTTTTGTTGTTGTAGACTGTGCATCGCTTCCTGAGCAGCTTGTGGAATCGGTCCTTTTCGGTCATGTCAAAGGGGCGTTTACAGGTGCCGATGCCGACAGAAAGGGACTGATAAAAAATGCAGACAAGGGAACATTGTTTCTCGATGAAGTCGGCGAACTTCCATTGTCCATCCAGAAAAAATTTTTAAGAGTGCTTCAGGAAAGAAAATTCAAGGCAGTGGGCAGCGCAATGGAAACCTGTAGTGATTTCAGGCTGCTGGCAGCGACAAACAGGGATCTTCGCAGTATGGTCAATAAAGATCAGTTCCGCAGGGATCTTTATTTCCGCCTCAGTACCATCCACATCAACCTGCCCGGCTTAAAGGACTGCCGATCCGATATAAAGGATCTGACCCTTCACTATATTTTTCAGCTGTGCGAGCACCACGGCATTGAAACCAAAGGATTTGTTCCGGAATTTCTTGAAACTCTGGAAATTTATGACTGGCCGGGAAATACCAGGGAACTGATCAATAGTCTGGAGCACGCCATCCTGGCAGGTTTCGACTCTCCGATGCTATATCCCAATTATCTTCCCCCCCGGGTTCGGCTGCCTTACCTTCATTCCGCCATGGAGAAAAAAAACACGAAATTGAAACGCCAGAATGAGGTCAAACAATCCATGGGCACCTCTTTTTCAATCCAACTGCCGGAAAATTTTTTAAATCCCATAAAACCGTTAAACCAGGTGAAAAACCTTATTATGGCTGAAACGGAAAAGCTGTACCTTTTAAATCTGCTGAAATCCTCCCATGGTGATCTGGATAAGGCAGCCTCCCTGGCAGAGCTCAGCAAAAGCCATGTTTACTCCCTTTTGAAAAAACATGAGATCTCCAGGTCTGAATAACCGGCTGTTTCATATAACCCACATGTCCTGGGGGACACAACGAAGTATGAACGCTTTTAGCTGAGTACTGATGGCTGAAGGCTGATGGCTTTCATATAAAAAAATTACGCCGGCATCTGAATTCTTTATGATTTCATAATAATGTAATCCCGGTTTGAGGTTTTCCAGGATACAGGAATCTTCTATCCATCTGGTTTTATTGATGTTTTCTCTTTTCTTTTCGATGGCACCTTTTTTGCTTCTTTAACTGAATTATCAAGTTTTTTGAATACCGCTGCGGGCGGCGCTCGGCCCTTCCATAAAAACTTGATAATCGAGTTTAACAGAATCGTTATGACCAAAGCCAATAACTGGAACACAGCTCAGGTGGAGAATGGAAATCATTGTTTTTTCAAACCGGGACAATAGTCAAAGGGATCTACTTTTAAGGGAGATTTCTAAAGTTTCCGATTTAAGATACCGGATGACCTTTGATTTTGATACACTCTTTGATGGGGTTAAAGGGATGCCGCCGGACGGGGTTGTTGTGATTTTGATTACTTTTGAAGAAGAGATTGATTTTTTTATTTCAAACAGAAAACGCCTGTTTTATTCACGGTGCATTCTGATTCTTCCGGATGAGGAAGAAATCCTGATTTCAAAGGGCTGTTCCTTGTATCCACGATACATTGCACAAACAGATGACGGTTTCAGGGATGTTGCCGCTGTTTTGAATAAAATGGTTGACAATGCAAAAAATTAACATGAGAGATGTTCACCCAAAGTGCTTGAAATAGTTACATACAGGGTAAAATCAGGAGATCTATGCCATCGGAACAGGAAATAGAAAACGCCAGAATATTAATAATAGATGATTCCCAGGCCAACCTGGAGCTTTTGGAAGGGATTGTGAAAAGCGCCGGGTACACCGCTGTCATAACCCTCTCCGATCCCCGTGAGGCCGAGAATATTTATCAGGCCTTTCAGCCCCACCTGGTGCTGCTGGATCTCAGCATGCCCTACCTTGACGGGTTTGAAATCATGGAATTGCTGCAGGAAATTGAAAAAGACGCCTATATTCCCGTGATGGTTCTGACGGCTTTTCAGGACAAACAAACCCGTAAAAAAGCTTTGGAATACGGGGCTCAGGATTTTTTGTCAAAACCCTTTGACAACCTTGAAGTGCTGACAAGAATCAGAAACATGATCAAAATCCGCCTGCTTCATAACCAGACCCAGAGCCAGAACATCATTCTCGAAGAAAAGGTAAAGATTCGTACCGCAGAGGTGGAAAAGACCCGGCTGGAAATTATCCACAGGCTTGGACAGGCGGCTGAGTACCGGGACACTGAAACAGGTGCCCATATTATCAGAATGAGCCGGATGTGCAAAGTTCTGGGTGAACTGGCTGGTATGAACGAAAAAGAGGTGGATCTGCTGCTCAACGCCAGCCCCATGCATGATGTCGGAAAAATCGGGGTTCCAGACTGCGTTTTGCTGAAACCCGGCAGACTCACGGCCCAGGAGTGGCAGATAATGACTCAGCACACAGCTATCGGCGGAAAACTTCTGGAGGGCATGAACGACGATCTCATGGTTCTGGCCCGGGGCATCGCCCTGACCCACCATGAAAAATGGGACGGCACAGGGTATCCCGCCGGCCTGAAAGAGGAGAGCATTCCCTTTTGCGGCCGGATCGCCGGCCTGGTGGACGTGTTTGATGCGTTGACCTCAAGAAGGCCGTATAAGGAACCATATCCGGCTGAAAAGGCATTAGAGATCATCAGCTGCGGGCGGGGCACTCATTTTGATCCGGACCTTGTGGATCTTTTTCTGAATAACAAAGACCGGTTCATAAAAATCAAAGCACAATTTTCCGATGACGGGGATGCTGCCAGGGAAGGTTACCAGCTCAGTGAAAGGGACATTGAATAAGATGAATAGAATTGATTTGCAGGAGAGGTGTTCATGTCAGCTTTAAATCCCCCCCATATCCTGATTGTGGATGACAATCCCTTTAACCGGGAGTTGATCTCTGAGGTTGCCCTTGCCCAGGGCTTTGCCGTAAAAGAAGCTCAAAACGGCCATCAGGCGCTGGAAATGGTTAAACAGACCGATTTCGCACTGGTGATGATGGATCTGTTGATGCCCGGCATGGACGGATTTGAAACCACCCGGAAAATCAGGGAAATGGGGAACGACGTTCCGATTATTGCCGCTTCAGCCCTTGCAATGAAACAGGACCGGCAGGAAAGCTTAAGGGCCGGGTGCAATGATTTTTTATCCAAACCCCTTGATCTTAAGAAACTCAAGGCCCTGCTTATAAAATACACTGAAAACAAGGACAAACCCCTTGAAAACCCCATGGCCGACGGGGAAGATGCCCCTCGCCTCCTTTCAGTGCCCGGATTTGAAGATATCTTTCTGCTCCTGGTTGAAGAGGATGAGCCACGGAGAAAAAAGAAATCAAATTTTCTCGCTAAGGCGGGGTTTCAGGTAAAAGCCGTTGCCAACGGTGCAGATGCGGTTGAATTTATTCAACAATCAAGGGATATTGTTCAGGTTGTGATCAGCAATATTTTTACCACCGGTATTGACGGACTCGGCCTGCTCACCATTTTGAAAAGAAAATTCCCCCGTATTTTGGTGCTTTTGTACACCGAATCCTATGACCCCTCAACCTTTCAATATGCGGTTCAGCAGAAATAAGCCGGCGAATCTGGTTCCTCGAGAATCACTCGACGCAGGGCATCAAAGTAGTATTCATCGAGCTTGCTGTCATCGAGGGTCTCGGCTCGCTTGTCGATCAGTGAGTCG
>JAWOEJ010000145.1:0-3783 GCA_046482845.1 Desulfobacteraceae bacterium
GTCAGTACCATTTGGGGCAGTCCCATTGGCGGGGCCACAGATATGAAGGATGCTGTGAAGTTTACCAAAAGGTGGCTGGATATCGGGGCCAACGACGTAGAGCACGCAGACCATGACGGCAGTGCCTCAGCCCCTGATGTTTACCGGTACTTTTCCATGGTTTTGGATGAACTGCCCGATACCAGGCTTCACATTGCCCATTTCCATGAAACCAAACGGGTTACCTCGGCTTCCATTCTGGCTGCGCTCCAGGCCGGTATAACCAATTTTGAAGCCACCCTGGGCGGCCTCGGGGGTCAGCCGGCAAATTTTCTGGATGACCGGCCCATCAAGGGAACCGGGGATTACTATTACGAAGATCCAAGATATGTGGGACTGGTATGCCTTGAGGACACCCTGGTACAGGTCGATGAGATGGGTATTGAGCACGGCTGGGATGTTGACAGGGTGCTGTGGCTGGGGAAACAGATGGAAAAGACAATGGGAAAGCGGCTGAGAAGCGAAGCCATGATCAACGGCAGGACTTTGAAAGACGGTCACATGCATTTTGCAAGACCGGGTCTTAAGGCATTAAAAGAAAAACTCGGTGAAAAACCGGGTCAGATTCTGCCGGAAGGCTGGTCATAATCGATTAATCTGAAACAGCACCCGCCGGAAACTGAGGTTCATGTCAGTTTCCGGCGGATGTTCTAAAAGTGCTCCATACCGGGTTGTCCATTCTACAGTCCAGGGTTGGTAAAATAAGGAGATAATATGGAATCAAATGACAATACCCCTCATATCAATGTTGATTATTTTGAGAATCTCACCGGCGATATAACGGAAGGGGAGAAAAAAGAGGTGGATGAAGTTGGAAAGCGCATTAAACAATTAAGGGAAAGCAAGGGCCTTACCATTGATGAGCTTTCAAATCTCACGGGATTTGAAAAACAGCGCCTTGAAGATATAGAAAGCGGGGAGATTCAGCCCCAGCTGGGTACGGTTATGAAATTGTCCAGAGCTCTGGACAGTGCCCTTGGCAGGCTTGTTTCCAATATGGGGACCAAGCTTTATTCCATCACCCGGAAAAATGAAAGAAAAGCCATTTCCAGATCCACTTCAGCAAAGGGAAAACAGAACCTCTATTCCTATATGAGTCTGGCCCCTGAAGTGCAGGGCCGCCATATGGAGGCCCTGATCGTGCAGCTGGAGGAAAATCCTGCAAAGGAGACATCTGTCCATGACGGCGAGGAATTTATCTTTGTGCTGGACGGTACAGCAGAACTGACCATTGACGACCAGGTTTATGATCTCCATCCCGGGGATAGTGTGTATTATCTTTCCACAACACCCCATCTGATATCTGCAAAACAGGGTAAAGCAACCATACTTGCTGTACTTTACAAATAAGGAGATCAACAATGGCAAAACTTTTATGGGAACCCTCCCAGGAAAGAATTGAACAGACCAATATGTACCGCTTTATGCAGAGGGTAAATAAAACGTATAATAAAGATTTTATTGATTATGACGCGCTTTACAACTGGTCAGTAGAAAATATTGAAGATTTCTGGAAGGAAATGTGGGATTTTGCCGGTATAAAAGCGTCAAAGTCTTATGATCAAGTAATTGATGATCCGACAAAAATGCCCGGAGCCAAATGGTTTAAAGGGGCCCGCCTGAATTTTGCGGAAAATTTATTAAGGTTCAGGAATGACAATACGGCCCTGATTTTCAGGGGAGAGGACAAAGTCAGGCGAACCTTGACCTATAATGAATTGTACGCTGAAACAGCCAGGGTAGCCGCATCTCTCAAGGATGCCGGAATTCAACCGGGTGACAGGGTGGTGGGCTTTGTGCCCAATATGCCGGAGAGCATTATTGCCATGCTGGCGGCCACAAGCATCGGGGCCATATGGTCGTCCTGCTCCCCGGATTTTGGAATAAAAGGCGTTCTTGACAGGTTCGGTCAGACAAGACCCAAAATTCTGTTTACGGCAGACGGGTATTTTTTTAAGGGAAAACCCCTGGACAGTCTGGATAAAATTGCCGGTATCATTGAAGAGATTCCCTCCATTGAAAAAATTGTGGTCATTCCCTATACCTCTGAAAAACCTGATATTTCAAAACTGCCCAATGCGGTTCATTATGAGGATTTTAAAACCAAAGATGCAAAGGACATGGTTTTTGAGCAGCTTCCCTTTGATCATCCCCTGTATATCATGTACTCTTCGGGCACCACAGGCCTTCCCAAATGCATGGTGCAAAGTGCCGGCGGCGTTCTCATTCACCAGATAAAGGAGCTGATGCTTCATACGGATCTCAAGCCTGAGGATACAATTTTTTATTTTACCACCTGCGGGTGGATGATGTGGAACTGGCTGACCGCTTCTCTGGCCACCGGGGCCACTCTGGTTCTGTTTGACGGAAATCCATTTTATCCCGGACCTGAGGCGTTGTGGAAAATGGCCCAGGATGAAAAAATAACCGTATTCGGCACCAGTGCCGGTTATATTGCCGCCCTTAAAAATGCAGGCGTAAAACCGGGTAAATCCTTTGATTTAAAAAGTCTTCGGGCTATTCTCTCCACAGGCTCCCCCCTTCCCATGGAGGATTTTGAATTTATCTATGATGAGGTTAAACAGGATGTTCAGCTGGCCTCCATATCCGGCGGATCAGATCTAAACGGCTGTTTTGCCCTGGGCAATCCCATGGGACCGGTATATTCCGGAGAGCTCCAGTGCAGGGGACTGGCCATGAAGGTCTTTGCCCATGATGAAAACGGCCAGCCTGTTGTGGGCAGACAGGGGGAGCTGGTGTGCACTGCCCCGTTCCCCTCCATGCCCATATACTTCTGGGAGGATGAAAATCAGGAAAAGTATTTGGCTGCCTATTTTGAGGATACACCGGGGATCTGGACCCATGGTGATTTTATTGAGGTTACGGAAAGAGGCGGTGTGATCATGTACGGCAGATCCGATGCCACCCTGAATCCTGGAGGGGTGAGAATCGGAACAGCGGAAATTTACAGACGTATTGAACAGATGGAGGAAATAGAAGACAGTGTGGTAGTTGGCCAGCAATGGGAAAACGATGTCAGAGTGATTCTTTTTGTCAAAATGGCAAAGGGGTATGAGTTAAGTGATGAACTCAAGGATACCATAAGGAAAAATATCCGCGCCAGTGCATCTCCAAGACATGTGCCGGCAAAAATAATTGCTGTGGAAGATATTCCCTATACCTTGAATATGAAAAAGGTTGAACTGGCCGTTAAAAAGATAATTCATGGTCAAGAAGTTAAAAACAAAGATGCTTTAAAAAATCCTGAAGCCCTGGATCTGTTCAGTAATATTCCAGAACTGCAGAATTAAAATCAGACTGGATTAAACCGGGCCTGACCGGGCCTGGTTTTTAACAGCCAAAGGAGAGTAAAATGAGTGATCAGCCTCCAGTTTTAATGGAAAAAAAAGATCATATCGGTATTATCACCTTAAACAGGGAAAAGGAAAAAAATACATTTACCCCGGAATTTGCTGAACTGCTCAACACATATCTCAAAGAAATGGATAAGGATGAAGAGGTCCGTGTGGTTGTGATCAATGCCAATGGAAAGCATTTTTCAACGGGCATTTCCCTAGACCAGTTTTCCGGTAAAACCCATCGGGAATACAGAGAGCTCATGGAAAAAATGGATGCCCACAATCATACCATCGCCAATATGAAAAAACCGGTGGTGGCATCGGTAAAGGGGTTTGCCATTGCCAACGGGGCAGGCCTGGTATTTGCCTCGGATATGGCCATTGC
>JAWOEJ010000149.1:0-4907 GCA_046482845.1 Desulfobacteraceae bacterium
AATGGAGGTCAATGCCGTAATCAGGCATGTCTCAACAATTACAAAGGGCGAATTCAAGGGTGGGTATTGTGTCGGGTTTTCAATTTCTATTTAGGCATCAAGTTAAAATAAGTTGTGCATATTGTGCCGAATTTTTATTTGTTTTCAAGGCGGGACAAGGTGCGCATAACGAGCTATGTAAGCCTTGTCCCAACGAAGAAAACAGATAAAAAGGCAAGCAGGATGTATAAGTTATTTTCACTTGCTGCCTTACCATTGGATATAATATAATTTCACCTTAACCCATTAACAGAGGATATCAATACCATGATTAGAGGAATCGGAAAAATATTTGATGAATGGGCCCACAGATGGATGCCAAACCCCATGCTGTTTGCAATTTTATTAACCTTTATCGCATATATCCTTGGACTGATTTTTACAGAAAGCGGTCCCTTTGAGATGATTCAACACTGGAACAAGGGGTTCTGGGCACTTTTACAATTTGGAATGCAGATGTGCCTTATCCTTGTCACAGGGCATGCCCTGGCAACGTCTCCCATTGTCAGAAAGGGTATTGAAAAACTTGCCGGAATACCCAAAAAACAGACCGGTGCGCTTTTTCTGGTGGCATTGACCGCCTCCCTGGCCTCCCTGATCAACTGGGGACTGGGTATAATTGTCGGGGCGCTCATGGCCCGTGAAGTGGGACGCAGCGCTTATTTAAGAAAAATTAAAATGCACTATCCCCTGCTGGGTGCAGCCGGGTATGCGGGATTTTTAACATGGCACGGCGGACTGTCTGCATCCGGGCCTTTGCTGGTTGCAACCAAGGGGCATTTTCTCGAAGACAGCATCGGCATTATTTCAACAGGGGAAACCCTTTTCTCGTCCATGAATATCATTGTCACCATCGGCCTTTTAATTGTCATTCCGTTAACAATGCTCCTCATGGCTCCCAAAAATGATGAAGAAATCATGCAGATTTCAGATGTAGATCCTGGTCTGATTGAAGAAGAACGAGTTGAATCTGTATCAAGAGAAAAAATGGTGCCTGCAGATAAAATTGAAAACAGTCAGCTTATTTCATGGCTTATCGGGTTAATGGGATTATCTTTTATTGTCTGGTACTTTTTTACCAAGGGATTTCAGCTGAACCTGAATATTGTCAATTTTACCTTTCTTTTTACCGGGATTATTCTCCAGCGGACCCCCATCAACTACACCCGGGCGGTCAGTGAAGGCACCAAAGCCTGCGCCGGCATTATTATTCAATTCCCCTTTTATGCCGGTATTATGGGAATGATGAAATTTTCCGGCCTGGTTGCTGTTATTGCAGGCGGCTTTGTGGCCATATCAAACAGTACAACCTATCCGCTTTTTGCCTTTTTAAGCGCCGGGCTTGTCAATCTGTTTGTGCCCTCGGGCGGCGGACAGATCGCTGTCCAGGGACCGATCATGGTCACAGCAGCAGAAACGCTGAATTTTTCCATGCCGAAAACCATAATGGCCATTGCCTATGGTGATGAATGGACAAATATGCTGCAGCCCTTCTGGGCCCTGGCACTTCTCGGTATTACACGGCTGAGAGCCAGAGACATCATGGGCTATACAATGGTTGTCATGGTGACAAGTGCTGTTGTTTTTGTTCTGGGATTATTGTTTTTAAATGCCTGATACTGGATTATGAAGACGCAAGTCCTGGGGTAACCGCCCATGGGGGGATACCCTGTTCGAAAGAAAATCGTATAACGCGATCCTCTTTTTTGAATACCACAGCCCCCAGCGGTTACCTGTCAGGAACATTGAAAACCAAATTTTATCTGATTAATTCATCTTTTAAGGCAGCGCTGAGTTTGTTAAGTGTAAACGGTTTTTTAATAAACTGACCTGCTCCTGATTTCTGAGCCATAACCACATCCTCATTTTTAGAATATCCACTTGCAATTATGGCTTTCTGGTCAGGATTGATTCCCAGAATTTTCTCATACGTCTGTCTGCCGTTCATTCCAGGTTCCATGAGCATATCAAGGATAATAATATCAACCGGGTTATGCCTTATGTATTTTACGGCCGCCTCCCCGCTTGAAACCGCATCTGGCGAATATCCCAGGTGATTCAGCATTTTGCACAGCATGGTTCTCTGTGATTCCTGATCATCAACTACCAGTACTGACTCACCACTGCCGTGGAAATCTTTTTCGAGTGTATCCTCCGGCACCTGATCAACCAAATCTCTGGTCAAGGGAAAATAGAGACGGAAAAAAACACCTTTGTCTTCTGTCTGAACATCTATATATCCATCATGATCATGAACGGTATTCCAGACAATTGTAAGACCAAGCCCTGTACCGCTTCGGCCCATTGTTTTTTTGGTATAAAAAGGTTCAAATATCTTATCAATATCTTTGGATGATATCCCCTTTCCATTATCAAATACAGTTAAAAGAACATAATCGCCATTTTTTATCTCTTCATATTTCTTTACTGGTTTTTCAAAACAGACATTTTCAGTGGTAACCAGAACAACACCGTCGGATTCATTACGAACCGCATCAACAGCATTTGAAATAAGATTCATGAACACTTTTCTGATATGAACAGGGGATGCCTTTATATTCAAAAGATCTGAATCCAGGCGGGTGCTGACTTGAATTGCTGTTGGATTTTCAATGATTTTCATATATTCTGGAGAGTTGAAAAATTCGTCAATAATCTCATTGACGTTGACCACTTGTTTAGGAGATGCAACACCGCGCGTCACTGTCAAAAGATCATTTACAATGGCCGAAGCCCTCAGTCCGGCATTCTGAATCTGCTGAATCATGTCTTTATTTCTTAAGGAAATTTCAGGATCCAAAAGAAGGATGTCTGGATACCCTACAATACCTGAAAGAATATTGTTAAGATCATGGGCTATCCCGCCGGCAAGGAGTCCTATGGCTTCCATTTTACGCTTTTTGGACAGTTTTTTTTCACTTTCAACCAGTTTTTTATTAAGTGCGGCAATTTTTTCCTCGGCTTTCAGCTTTTGCTCAAGAGCTGCTATCTTTTCCTGAGATTCCATTTTCTGAAGGACCTGAGAGGCCAGAACTGAAAATCGCTTTGCAAGCGAGATATGGTATTGTGAAAAATGGGCAGTTGAGGAATGAACACAGGAAAAAACAGCTTTTTTTTCTGCTGTGGAAAAAGAAAAATGAAGGGCGGACCCAGCTTTTTCAAGCAATTCATCAGGATGAAACTTCCATTCCCCTACAAGACGTGTGTTAAAAACCACTACCGGACTTCCCTTGAGAACACGATGAAACATGTCATGCATTTCCCAGTGAACACGGGTAAATTCAGGAGATGTCCCGGCAACAGCTCTGATGCTGTTATTTTCTTCGATCAACAATACAAATGCTTCCTCAAAATCAAGGGGCTGACGTAAAATCTCAATCAGCTTTAAAAACAGATCGTCTGAGCTGTCAGCCAGAACTATGGCATTTAATCCGTTCAGCAGTGCCTCTGCAATCTGGCGCTCCTGTGCTTCTTTTTTTCTGGCGTTTTCAAGATTAATTAAAACTTCGCGTAACTCTTCTGACGTTGGCATAATTTAATCTTATATCCCCTGAGTGCTTAATCTGACTTTTTCTTTCCAAATACTAACACTGCTATCATCAAATTGCCATGTCTATTTTCACCTCCCAGAAAACAGCCCTGTTCCCCCAGCGTAAATGCAGATAAAAAGGGAGCGCCCCTGAATACGGCATTAAGTTGTTCAACAGGTTCATTCATCCTGTCCTTTATGGCAAGCATACAGCCCATACAAAAAAGCACCAGAGCGCCCCTGACATCATCAATATCAAACGGCGCTGCATCTATTGCAGATTCTGCAACCCTTCCCGCCCGTGATGCCAGGCTGTCTCTGGTTCCGGTCATTAAAGCCAGTTCGCAGTCTTTTTCAACCTCGGTAAACAATTGAATGGCCTGATCCTCAATGACCTTAACCGGATAAGACAACCTGTAATACGGAACCCCTCCAATTGTGCCAACTATATTTCCAAGGGGGGTAAAATTTGAAGTCGGAACCAGACTGCCCCCTTCAGGCAGAACATCGGAAATAAGCCCATTGGTCCATTCATTATAAACCTGAGCAGCGGGCCTGCTGTCAATTTCATAGAGAATCCGGTCTTTTACGCGCGTTGCAATGCCTTTGTGTTCAGTGGGCTCATATCCCCCATGAAACGCAAAGCTTATTTCACAGGAAGGAAATAAAACAGCTGTGGACACAGCTCTGCGTCCCAGGGTATTGTCTGCAAACTGCAGCCATCTGCCGCTCATATCATTATCTGAGGATGTCCCTCCAATAATGGGAACCCCGCTTCCAATATAGGCCTCAATGGATTGAATGACTTCATTTTCATTTCCCGGATAATTTGACACAATGACCACAGAGGGCAATTCTCCTGTCCGGCCGGCTTTTGCAAGCGCCTGTTCAATGGCAGATTCAGCAGCCTCGGCTGGGCTGTCTTTTACATTGGATATCCCTACCCCGTAGCTGCCCTCAGGATCATATATGCCCAAAAGCCCCAGTCCCAGATCGTTTTTGGAATGAAACCCTTGATCCGTCATCACGCCTAATCCCGATGTTCCGCCCTGTACAGGGCAGTTATCAGATAATACGCGCAATGTGTTCAAAACTGTCTGAGTATCATATTCACATGAACAGTGCAGCAGTAATAAATGAGGGGTTACCCTGAGTTTCCCGTGAAGCTTATTATATGCTTCTTCAGCAGCTTTTGCTGATTCTGGATGAATGGACCATGACGATGCGATTTTCATATTTTACCTCCCCTGGATAAAATTTATCAATTTTGAATATTTTTCTGGGACAATCATTAAAAATATCATGTTTTTTGTATTTGAAAAGGGTATAATGAATAAAA
>JAWOEJ010000199.1:0-7690 GCA_046482845.1 Desulfobacteraceae bacterium
CGGTGCTCGGGGATATTCAGAATAGAAACGAACTGGATGCAGTGCTTGCAAAATATGCTCCCCATTCATTTTTTCATGCGGCAGCGTACAAACATGTACCCATGCTTGAATTTCATCCCTGGAAAGCTGTTTCAAACAATGTGATTGGAACGGTTAATGCTGTGGAAAGCGCTAAAGCGTACAGGGTGCAGCGGTTTGTTCTCATGTCAACGGACAAGGCGGTCCGGCCGGCCAGTATTATGGGGGTAACCAAACGGATCGCTGAAATATTTGTTCAGAATCAGAATGCATTGCCTTCTGTTTTAACCAAGTTCATGATTGTCCGTTTCGGTAATGTGGCAGGCAGTGCAGGCAGCGTTGTTCCCCTGTTCAAAAGACAGATCAGGGACGGCGGTCCGGTCACTGTAACCCATCCGGATGTCACCCGTTTTTTCATGACAATCCCTGAGGCCTGTCAGCTTATCCTCCAGGCCGGGGCCATGGGAAAGGGGGGTGAAATTTTTATTCTGGATATGGGACGGCCCGTAAAAATTGCTGATATGGCAAAAGACATGATCCGTTTCAATGGGTACACGCCAGGCGAAGATATTGAAATCAAGTATATCGGGCTCCGCAAGGGGGAAAAACTGTTTGAAGAGCTTGTGGCTGCCAACGAAACAACAATTCCAACGGATCATGAAAAAATTACAGTTCTCAACGGGGCTGCATGTAATATAACAAAAATAAACGGCAGTATAGATCTGCTTAAACAATATGTGACATGCCAGGATTGCGACAGTATCATATCTGAAATCAGTAAAATAGTTTCTGAATACAGGCCCTATGAAGATAATGATTCAGCATACCCGCCCAATTAACCTTATCAAGGCAACATAAAAATCAGGAATATTTTGTTTTTTTTTTAAGGCAGCAGGAAGAGCCTTTTCTTGTGAAATGGATAATGCTCTTCCCCTGAAAAGAAAGGAAGCGGTATATAAATGAAAACAGTTCTTGTAACCGGCGGCACAGGTATTGTTGGTAAAACACTGGTTAGGATGCTGGTCAGGAAAGGCTACAGGGTAAAGGTTTTATCCAGAAAAAAAGATCCCGTGGCATCGGTGTGCGCCAGTGGCAGGGATGCTTCTGACAGCTGGTGCAGATATTTTTCTCAGGTGGAGTTTGTAAGGGGAAACATCACTGATCCCCAGGCCCTTGAAAAGGCGTTAAAAGATGTGAATTTGGTATTTCACCTGGCCGCTGTAATAACCCCGGATATTCGTTTCCAGCCAGACATCCGTTTCCAGCCAGACATCTGTTTCCAGCCAGACATCCGTTTCCAATCGGATACTCGTTTAAAACCGGACATTTGTTTCCAGCCGGATGAGGGCATTCAATATGGCCCGGTAAAGAACAGGCAGAAAAGAATCTCTGATCTTTATTATGATGTCAATGTGAAAGGTACAGAACTGCTGGTACAGGCCGCATGCCATGAAGGCGTGGACAGGATTGTTTTTTTCAGCTCCATTTCCGTTTACGGCAGCAGATACCCTGGGGGGGCTGTAGATGAGTCATTTGATCCTGAGCCTGACTCCCTTTACGCGCTCTCCAAGCTTGAAGCAGAAAAATATGTTTTAGGTGCAGTGGATTTTGAAAACAGGCCAATAGGTGTTGTATTGAGAATTGCCTCTGTTTACGGCCCAAAAGAAAAAAAAAATTATGCCGGATTGATAAAAATGGCGGAAAAGGGATTTTTTGTCGCGATTCATAAAAGCTTTGGCAGGGGAGGGAAAAGCCCCGGCAGGGCAGAAAAAAAAACTGGCGCGCCTGGTGGTGCCGATAACACCGGGGCATTGAGGACGCTTATCCATGACCATGATCTTGCCAGGGCAGCCGTTCTCGCAGCCGAACACAAACACTCGTCAGGAAAAATCTACAATGTAACCGACGGGTCTGTTCATTCTATGGATGATATAAGAGCAGCCATTGAACACTTTTTCGGCAGAAAAACAATAACGGTCCCTGTTCCTGAATCCTTTGTCTGTTTGTTAATAAGGGGTCTAAAAAAATATCCGGTCAGGCAGGGATTTGCTTCCGGACTTAAACGTCTGATAAGTGATACAGCAGTAAAAGGGATCAGAATTCAGGAAGAGCTGGGATTCAGCCCGGAAATCAGCCTGGAAAGGGGCTGGAGAGATGCCTGTGTCCGTCTTTTGGCATGGCCGGCCTGGGATTGAAGTGTTTAAAAGCAGGGTTGAATTGCTTTTGTTCTTTGATCAGTAAGGTATACGTGGAAAAAAGGCTTCTTTAATTAACAATGCAATATTACACTTGACTTTAAGCTGGTGAAAAATTATCATTTGATTATGATACAGGTGTATATAACATTCATCCGGTTTCAATTTTCTTATAAATTAATGCTTACACATTTTTAGTTTTAGTTAATAATATGTCTCCATTGGCGCAACGCAGGAGACGGGCAAAAAGACAAGCAAGATGCGTGGATTTTATTTTAGAAGATCCCTAACAGCATTTCAGTTGTAAAAAAAAGATCAATGAAGGATAAACAGCAATGCCCTTGGCGCAGGAAGATTTTGATACAATCGGCGAATATGTCCGCCGGCACATTGGCGAGTGGCTGGAAAGCCAATGCTTTGCCAGACCGCCTCAGGTATACGAAATAGAGCTTCGTGAACGCATGGTTCGTGTTGAAGAAGAATTAAAGAACCAGCGGGAACTGATGAAGCAGGGGTTTGAGCAGGTAGATAAGCGCTTTGAGCAGGTAGAAAAGCGTTTTGAGCAGATAGATAAGCGTTTTGAGCAGATAGATAAGCGTTTTGAACAGATAGATAGACGCTTTGAGCAGGTAGAAAAGCGTTTTGAGCAGTTTGATCAACGCTTTGAACAGATGAATCTGCGTCTTGAGAAATTCATGCGGTGGTCTTTTGGGCTTACCCTGACTGTCGGCGGGCTGGTTGTCGCCTTTATCAAATACCTTTAAATTTTCTAATCTGCAGATAATATTGTTAACTTAGTCATGCCCCCCATGCAGTCCTCCCCCTCCCTACAGGTATAAAAAAATTTGCTCATTGCCTGTCAGAAGTCAATGAGCAGTCTCGGCAGCAGGGTCATGGCGGTGATCAATGCGATGAGCATGGCAAGACCGGTTAGAAATCCGAACATCACGGTCGGGATGAAATTTGAAAAAACCAGGATGGAGAATCCCACAATAATGGTTAAGGATGTATAGAACATGGCATTGCCAATTGAGTTGTGACTCCTGTGCATAGCAGCGGTGCGGTCCTGGTCTTTTTGAAGTTCTTCCCTGAATCTGTGGATATAGTGGATGGTATCATCCACGGCAATCCCTATGCTTATGGCGGCAATGGTAATGGTCATCATATCCAGGGGATGACCTGAAAGCCCCATGGCTGCAAGCACCACAATGGATGCCAGGATGTTGGGGAACACGGCGATCAGGCCAATTTTTAGGGATTTGAAGATGATCATGAACATGATAAACACGGCCAGCACAACATAGCCCATGGTTAGAATCTGAGAGGAAAACAGGCTCTGCAGCATATTGTTGTAAAGGACCATCAGGCCTGACAATTTAACCTGGGAGGCGTTCAGGTTGAATTTTGTCAGAATCTCTGAATGGATACGTTCCAGGAATTCATCTCTTTTGAGATCTTCAAGGGAATCCTTAATGCGGATGGCGATTCGCGCCTGGTTTTCAGCTATAGACACATAGGGCTTAAGAACAATATCCTTGAATTCATCGGGCAGTTCCGAGTAGAGCACGGCCAGTTCAAAATTGTCCAGCGGCCTGCCGTCGGTAAAATCTTCAGCAATTTTCATCATTGTACCAAGGGAGAGGACTTTGCCTGTTGCATCATGGCTTTCCAGGGTATTGTGTATATCTTTGATAAGGGCCATTTTGTCCGAGGTAAACCAGTATCTTTCAGCAGATTCTTCCTCATCAAATTCATCAAACGCCTCAAAGTCATCAAACCCGTCTGATCCCTCAAACGCATCAAACCCGTCAGATCCTTCTGCATCAGATCCTTCAAACCCTTTAGATCCGGCAGACTCAGGAACCCCTTCAGATTCATCAGGCTCAGCACCCCCTTTAGCTCCGGCAGATGTGTCAGCACTGCCCGATCCCTCAGCCTGAACAGCAGACGATGCATCAAAGTTGATCATCACATCCAGGGGGGTTGTTCCCCCGAGTTTCTGGTCAATGACCTTCATGCCCCGGTAGATTTCTGTGGATTG
Organism: Desulfobacteraceae bacterium; assembly: GCA_046482845.1. Lineage (GTDB taxonomy): Bacteria > Desulfobacterota > Desulfobacteria > Desulfobacterales > Desulfobacteraceae > DATFJZ01. The sequence goes on from JAWOEJ010000199.1 coordinate 4,255, forward strand.
TTTAAAATAATCGATAAAACTGTTTTCCACGCTGAGTTTTGATATCCCGATCACCGTAACAATGAGAATGATACCTGCTGTAGAATAGATATAGGCAGGGTACTTTTCTGTGACAACAGCCATGGTGTCGGTAATGATTTTGCCGAACTGCCTGCTGCTGCCCTTTTTGTCCCTGGGCAGCAGGATAAGCAGGGTTGGAAAAAGCAGGAAAATAACAACCAGGGAAACCACCAGTCCAAGGCACATCATCCATCCAAAGGTGATGACCGGCAGGATATCGCACATCAAAAGGGAGGAAAAACCGGCAATGGTGGTCAACGTGGTAAAAAAACAGGGGATGAATTTGGAAGCAATGGTCTGTTTGACAAGCTCAAACTGTTCCATATCCGGATACAGGGCGGCCAGTTCCCTGTACCTGACAATAAGATGGATGGTCAGCGCCATGGTGATAATGAGCTGAAGAGAGATAAAGTTTGAAGAAATGACCGTGACCTCCCACCCCAGCATTCCCAATAGTCCGGCCATGACGGCAATGGAGCAGCAGCAGCAGACCATGGGAAGAAAGACCCATCGCTTTTTTTTGAAGATCACTTTTAAGGTGATAACCAGAAAGATGAACATCCCGGTACCAAACACTTTGATATCGTTTTTGACAAAAGTGATCATATCATCGGCGATCATGGAGGTGCCGCCCAGAAAAATATCAGCATGAGTTTTGTATTTTTCAATGGCGGAACGGATAAAGGCAATGTCTGCGTGCCGTTCCCTGTCAAATCTGATTTTTGCCGCCCGGTAGCGTTTTTCAAGGTTTTCAAGCTGCTGGGTTTCTTCATCGGACAATGAGTCTTCATGCTGCCTGTCCCTTAAAAGGCTTCGGGCTCTGCTTATTTCCTGAAACTGTTCATTCTTTTTGAAATTGATCTGAAGGGCAGTGGTGGAAAGGTCTCTGCTGACCAGGAGCTCCTGGTAAAGGGGGCTGTTTTTGAATTCAGCTCTGGCAAGCTCAAGATCAGCATCAGGATGTTCCAGGGTTTTAATATTTGATACCAGATTTTTGATGGGCACAGGGGGATTTTTCAACAAAGGCACATCAAGAATTGACAGAACAGACTCCACATGATCCATGTCCCTTAATTCGTTTCTCAATGCCTTTATGCGAGCCAGGACGTCCTGTGAAAACAGGGGATTGTTCTTTGGCTGATAGGCCAGGAAAAGAAAATCTTCAGTGCCGTATCTTTGGCTGATTTTTTTAAAATACTTAAGATCCCTGTCATGTTCAAGCACCAGGGAATCTGAAGATGCATCCAGCCTGAAGTCTTTTATATAAAAGCCAAAAAACGAAAAAACACAGATCAGTATCACCAGGGTGATCACTGGTCTTTTCAGCACAGTGCCTGCATAGAGATGTAAAAAAAAAGATGCCATGGTATTAATTATAGGTGGCTCCCTTTATTTCTTTTTCTTTGAGTTTGTTCAGCAGATCTTTTGGCGATCCGTCTTCAAGTATCTGGTTGAACTGGGATCTGTAGGTTTTAATGATGCTGACCCCTTCAATTTCAACATCATATACTTTCCATGCATTGTGGGACTGGTACATTTTGTAGTGCATGGATATTTTTTCGCCGTTGGATATCAGATGGGTCGGGACAGTGATTTTATTCCTGTCCATTTCTCCAGGACTGAAAACAACCTTTTCATTGTTGAAAAGTTCAATTTTATCGGTATAAAAATCCTTTAGAAACTGATCAAACAAAGTGATATAGTCAGATTTTTCCTCAGAAGAAAACCGTGACCAGTTTTGTCTGCCAAGGCAGAGTTTGCCCATCAGTGAGAGGTCAAACAGGCCATCAATGATTTCAACAATTCTTTCCTCTTTCTGGTGTATGGACAGGGTTTCATTTTCAAGAACACTTAAAATTATGTCGACTGATGTCTGAAGTTTTTTTTCAGGCGGGGATATTTCACTTGCAGATACAAAGGATATCTGGCACACAATAAAACAAGCAACAGCAAATGTTAAAAATTTCATGGGGCACACCTTTGGTTTACAGGGGTTTCAAATTATGAATGAACATATCAATCAAATACCATTTTTTGTTCAGCTTGTCACCTCAAGAAAATAATTTTCAGATAAAATTAGAGAAGGAGAAACCATGCAGACTGGAAAAATTATAGATTATATTGTTCAATGGCTGACAGAATATTCCGACACGTCAGGCATGAGCGGATTTGTGGTGGGGGTTTCCGGAGGAGTGGATTCAGCGGTTACCTCAAGTCTCTGCGCAAAAACCGGCAAACAAGTAATGGCTCTGAATATGCCCATTTGTCAGGCTTCCAATCAGATAAGTCTTGCAAGGGAACATATCACAGGCCTGGAAAACAGGTATAAGCGTGTTCAAGGGGTGGAAATTGACCTGACCCGGGCATTTGAAACCTTGAAAAACACCCTGCCCTCTGAGATTCAGGATGATCTGTCCATGGCCAATACGCGCTCCCGGTTGAGGATGCTTACCCTGTATGCCTTTGCCTCGCACTACAGACTGCTGGTTGCCGGTACAGGCAATAAGGTTGAGGATTTCGGGGTGGGGTTTTTCACCAAATACGGGGACGGCGGAGTGGATATCTCCCCCATTGCAGACCTGATGAAATCCGAGGTGTATGGTCTGGCTGAGCATCTCGGCATTGCCGCGGGTATTATGGATGCCCCCCCAACAGACGGACTGTTTGAAGATAACCGCACCGATGAAGGGCAGATCGGGGCAAGCTATGCTGAACTTGAAGCCGCCATGGTCTTTGATAAAGGCCAACCGGGACAGGAAGAAGAGGCCGGTTTAAATGCCAGACAGAAAGCGGTTCTTGACATTTACCGCAGACTGAACCAGGCAAACCAGCATAAAATGGAACCTGTGCCTGTATGCGTCATCCCTGACGCCTACAGATAAACTGGTTATAACGGATTTGGGGGAAACCCTTGTTTTAGGTTATCATCCGCAGATTACGCAGATGGGCGCAGATAAAAAAATGTCTGCGTGAATCTGCGTAATCTGCGGATAAATTATTATCACAATATCAAAGTGTGGACTATAATTTGTTACAATAAATTTAAATAGTTAGGGATCTTCCAAATTCGTTATACCCCCCATGCCATGAGGGCACAACAAATCATGAAACTCGGTTATCAAGTTTTTATGAAAGGGCCGATTAAGAACCCCCAGCGGTTGCCTGTCAGGAACATTGAGAACCAAAGGAGATCCGTTTTCTTGGGGTTACATTTTTTTAACCAGTAATAAACATTGTCTTTCAAATTTTCTGACCGCCCGGATAACTGGCCAAGACACCGTCCTTCTGACAGTCTACAGTCCTGTAAAGTCATAATAATTGTCAAACTATTGGTGATAGATCGGCTTCTTTTGATACCCCTGATCTGTTTTATGCC
>JAWOEJ010000210.1:0-14494 GCA_046482845.1 Desulfobacteraceae bacterium
CAAAGGAGATCAGACTTTTTCCCTGCCAGGCGTTAAGAAAATCAAGCTGTTTGAGGACCAGTGGCCGCAGTTCTTGATTTTTAGCCTGGCAGGGAAAAAGTCCTCCGTCGGTCGCTGTTCTGACAGGCAACCGCTGGGGGCGGCGGTATTCAAAAAACTTGATGATCAAGTTATATGAAACAGTTTATTTCCCTTTTCTATCGTTATTTTCTCTGCAGATCAATTAAATTATGCTTGAAATCAGATTTTTTTTGTTTTTTGAAGGGGTCTGGTGGTTTAGATTTTTTTCTTGACATTGTTTCAAAGATAAGTGAGTATTACTTACTTATTTGACAGATAACCGCTGGGGGCGGTGCTGTTCAAAAAACCTGATGATCGAGTGACATGGAAACATGATCACACTATCATTAATACTGACAAATTATTCCCGGGAGGAATTTTAATGGCACTGGACCTTAACTCACTGGGCAGAGAAATCGGGCCCATTACAAGAGAATACAACTGGAAAGATCTTGTTTTGTATGCGCTGGGAGTTGGCGCCGGGTTTTCCGAGCTTGAGTATTGTTATGAAAAAGACCTTAAGGTGGTTCCAAGTTTTGCAGTGGCCTCCATCATTAATTTTGATTTTCTGTCCACTATTGCGGAAATCACCAATGTGAATATCCTGGGGGTACTCCACGGAGAGCAGAAGGTTGTTTTTCATGAGACAATTCCAGAGGAGGGCACATTAACCACCAGAGGCGCGGTAAAAGAGATTTTTGATAAAAAGGATAAAGGCGCTGTTATTATCGCAGAATTCGATACCTTTCATTCCAATGGTAAAAAATTGTATACCAATATTTTAACGGTTTTTTCCCGGTTTGACGGTAATTTCGGGGGGGCTGATTCTCCTGAAAAAAAGAAATTTGAATTTCCAGACAGATCTCCGGATTATACGGTTTCACACATATCCTCTGAAAATCAGCCCCTTTTATACCGGCTGACCGGTGATGTGTTTCAGCTTCACGTTGATCCTGAATTTGCACGGTCCCTGGGGTTTGAAAAACCCATTATGCATGGTCTGTGCACCCATGGGTTTGCCTGCCGGGCTCTGGTTAAAAGTCTTATTCCAGGCACACCTGAACGGATTAAAACAATGGACTGCCGTTTTTCAAAACCCCTTTATCCGGGCGAGCCCTTTAAGACGCTTGTTTTTAAAGTCAAACCTGGAAAAGCCCTGTGGAAAACCGTTCATATGGAAACCGGGGACGAGGTTATCACCAACGGCGTTTTTGAATACCATGAGCCAGGCTTGTGATCAGGCAATTGCCGGGGAGGCACTCTCCTGTTGGCTCCGCGTCTTCGACCCATTTTTCGCTGTGTTGCTGCGCATTATGAAGGTTTATTGGAAACACTCGCCAGAGACTTACTCCTGGCAGCGTTTCATTTTTCGTTGTGGCCGGGGTCGATAATCATGGGCCGGCCATGCCGGTTTATATGTAAATGGACCGGATTATCGGAGGAAATGAATGGCTAAACAAAAATCTGCACCGCCAGGGCAGATTAAAATAAAAAAAGCCTTTGTGGAACTTATGAAATCAAAGGATTTTCATTCCATCACAACGGCTGTGATCGCTGAAACCGCAGGCGTGACAGAAGGACTCATATATCGATATTTCAAGGATAAAAAAGATCTCCTCTACCAGGTGCTCAATGATTATTTCAAGACATTCCAGGAAGAGATAGAAGAAAAGATTAAGTGTACGGAATCACATATTGAAAAACTCGGTATTATTATTGAATCAAGTCTGGTGCATTATACGTTGAACCGGGTGTTTGCCCGGATTCTTCTTCTTGAAGTGAGAAATTCCCCGAAATATTTCAAATGCAGCGCCTATTCAAGGGTTCAGCTCTATTCCAGGACCATTCTTGACATTATAGAACAGGGGATTCAAAACGGTGAGATTGATAAAAAAGTGGATCCAAAGACCCTTAGAAAAGTCATCCTCGGTTCCATAGAGCATGCCTGTTTAGGTGAGATTCTCTTTAACAGGGAAATGGATGCCAGATCTGTTTCCAGTCATATCTGTAATATTATTTTTAAAGGAGCACAGGCGTAAGATGAAAACAGCAGAAGAGATTATTGAAAATGCAGTGAAGACAAAAAACCGTGTGCTTTGTGAGGATGATGCCAAAAAAGTGTTAAAGGCGTTTTCCATACCAGTTGTAGAGGAAAAACGGGTCAGCAGTGCCCGGGAAGCCGCTGTTGCAGCCGGAGAATTCGGGTTTCCTGTTGTGTTGAAAGGCCTTGGAACCAAACTTCTCCATAAAAGTGAGCTGGGATTGGTCAAGACCGGACTGACCAGTGATCATGAGGTAAACACAGCAGCAGGGGAGATCATAAAAAAGGGGGGGGATTCCCTTGAGGGCCTGCTGGTTCAGCCCATGGTCCAGGGGCGGCGGGAGTTTGTGGCAGGCATGTTCAAGGATCCTCAGTTTGGACCGGTGATCATGTTCGGACTGGGCGGTGTTTTTACTGAGGCCTTGAATGATGCCGCCTTTAGAATTGCGCCCCTTGAGGAAGTTGACATGAATGATATGGTGGATGAACTTTCTTCAAAGGCGCTTCTCAGGGAATTCCGGGGTGAAAAAAAAGCAGACATGGCCCAGATAAAGGCTGTGCTGTCCGGGCTGTCACATCTGGCAGCAGAATTTCCCATGATCAGTGAGGTGGATATAAATCCGCTGATCATTGATTCACAAGGATCAGTCAAAGCCGTTGATGCGTTAATCGTCATTGAAAAAAAGGAAGAAAAAAAAAGGGCGGCATCACTGATAGATAAAAAAGTTCTGGGCGCTTTGTTTTATCCCGAATCCGTGGCCTTTGTGGGCGCTTCCGCCACCCTTGGAAAGTGGGGGCATATGCTTCTAACCAATACTTTGAGCGGGGGGTATGAGGGGAATGTATATTTTGTCAATCCAGGGTCAGATAAAATCGCAGGAAGACAGGTCTACCCTTCCCTGGCTGATATAAAGGGCAGTATTGATCTTGCCGTGGTCACCATACCTGCTGACAAGGTTATGGATTTGATTCCGGTTCTGCAGAAGAAAAGGGTAAAAGGGATGCTGCTGATCACCTCGGGATTCCGGGAAACAGGAAAACAGGGTGCAGAACTGGAGGAAAAACTTGTCAAAGCAGCCCATGACGCCGGGATTATTGTTCTTGGGCCCAATACAATGGGCATATGTAATCCCCATAAAAAATTTTACTGCAACGGTGCCCATGTCCATCCCCTTCCAGGCTCCACTGCCCTTGTGTGTCAGTCAGGGAATCTGGGGACCCAGCTGCTGGCCTTTGCCTATCAGCAGGGTATCGGCATACGGGCGTTTTCAGGTTCGGGAAATGAAGCCATGGTCACCATTGAAGACTATATGGAGGTCTTTGAGCGTGATCAGAAAACCAGCACTGTTGTGCTGTACCTTGAAAGTGTCAAGGATGGACAGCGGTTTTTCAGGAGTGCATCAAGGGTTTCCAGAAAAAAACCCGTTGTTGTCTTAAAGGGAGGGCGTACCCGTGCCGGCGGAAAGGCGGCTTCCAGTCATACCGGGGCAATGGCTGCCAATGCTGAAATTTTTGATTCCGCCTGCAGACAGGCAGGCATTATCCAGGTGCAGCAGCCCATGGAGCTCCTTGATCTGTCTGCGGTCTTTTCCTCCCTGCCCCTGCCAAAGGGGAACCGGGTCGCCATAATGACCCTGGGCGGGGGATGGGGTGTGGTGACTGCGGACCTGTGCACGGAATACGGGCTGGAACTTCCGGACCTGTCAGAAGATATTACAGCAAAGCTTGATACCATGCTTCCCTCCTATTGGAGCCGGGCCAATCCCGTGGATATTGTGGGGGAAAACGATGCAGAGATTCCCATGGTAACCGTTGAAGAGCTGTTAAAATGGGACGGGTGTGATGCGGTGATTCATCTTGGCATCCACGGCAAGCGGATTTTTATTGAAAATATGGTGGACTCCATCTCAGAGGTTGACCTTAGCTATTCAAGGGAGAGCCTTGAAATGGTAAAAGATCAGCTGATTCAATTTGAAGATAAATATGTTGAGCATGTGGCAAGGCTTGCACAAACCTATGAAAAACCGGTTCTCGGGGTCAGCCTTCTGGCAGATGATAAAACAAGAACCCTGTACAGATTTAAAAACTGCAAATATAAAGGGGTCTTTTTCCCCTCGCCGGAAAGGGCGGTAAAGGCCCTTGCCGGCATGTGGCAGTACAGCAGCTGGCTGAAAAAGCATCCCCTGCAGGCATGATGAAGTACCGGCGTTGCGTTTTTGATGTATTTTTTTGCTGGGATTCATGACCTTGATTTCATTCATAAGGAGCGCTTACCTTTGATTACTTACTTAAGTCTTGTTGCTGCCACCCTGTTCTGGGGGGGAACCTTTATAGCGGGGAGGGTGCTGTCCGGTGCTCTGGCTCCGGCAGGATCGGCTTTTATCCGGTTTGCCATGGCCACCCTGGTGCTGTACGGTATGACACGCGTGTATGAAGGCAGAATAACCAGACCGCCCCGGGAAAAATGGCTGCCCCTTTTTTTCCTCGGGCTGACCGGTGTGTTTACCTATAATGTATGTTTTTTTACGGGACTGCAGTATATTACCGCTGGCCGGGCGTCCCTGATCATTGCCCTTAATCCCCTGGCCATATCAGCTGCCGCCTTTATTTTTCTGGGTGAATCTTTGAATTATAAACAGGGGATCGGGATTCTGGTCTCCCTTTCAGGGGCTGTGTTTGTCATCAGCAACGGCCATCCCGGCGAGATATTTACCGGCAGTTTCGGCCGGGGAGAGATCGCCCTGTTCGGCTGTGTAGGAAGCTGGGTGGCATACAGCCTGGTTGGTGGAACCGTGCTTAAGGTCCTGTCTCCCCTGGTATCGGTATTTTATTCTTCCCTGATCGGCACGGTGCTTCTTTTTCCCCTGGCTGTGTATCACGGGCTTTTAAATGGTATATTTCAGATACAGGCGGTTCACTGGTTCAGTCTTTTTTACCTTGGATTTTTCGGCACAGCAATGGGGTTTTCCCTGTATTACAGGGCAATCAAGAGAATCGGTGCATCAAGATCAGGGGTGTTTATCAATCTGGTTCCCTTTTTTGCCGTTATCATGTCCTGGTTTATTCTGGATGAAGGGATAAAGGGGATGGTGATTATCGGCGGGATGCTCCTTATTGCCGGTGTGGCCATGACCAATTACTGCCGGAGTGCAAATCGCTGATCCTGTTTATTCCTGTCCCATGATTTCATAGCTGCAGGAAGTCACAGGCGCCCTGAGCGCAGACAGGACTTTTTCCAGAAGCACCCCTTCCCTTGAGGGATTTTTGTAGCCAAAAGTAGACCGTATGGCCATGGAAACAAATTGAACAGACCGGTCAAGGGCAATGGGAAGGCTGTCCCCCTGGAGAAGGCTTCCCACAATCACACTGGCAAAGGCATCCCCTGTACCTGGATAATAGGCGGGTATATAGGCGCAGTCCACCTTCCAGAACCGCCCGTCTTCCCGGTCACAGGCTACCACAGAGGAAAGATTTGGTTTTTCCCCGGCTGGAACACTGCTGATGATCACCTGGCGGGGGCCTTTGCTGCAGAGTTTTATAATCCACTGTTTGATGGTGCTTTCATCAATATGTGCCGGGCAGGGTTCATCCAGGAGAAAGGCGGCCTCTGTGAAATTCGGGGTGATGATATCGGCTTTGCTGACCAGCAGACGCATTTCTTTTATGATTTCAGGTCCCATTGTTGGATAGGGTTTGCCGTTGTCTCCCATGACAGGATCTACAACCACCATCTGTCTGTCATGGGTAAAGGACTGAATAAAGTCAATCACCGTATCCACCTGGCGGGCTGATCCCAGAAACCCGCTGTAAATGGCATCAAATTTAATATCAAGGTGCTTCCAGTGGTTGATGATACCGTTCATTTCATTGGAAAGATCCACAAAGTGATAGTTTTTAAACCCACCGGTATGGGTGGACAGAACCGCTGTGGGCAGAGGGCAGGTCTGGATGCCCATGGTGGATAAAATCGGGATGATAACAGTCAGTGAGGCCCTTCCAAATCCGGAAAGGTCATGGATGGCTGCTACTCTGGGGACTGGATTTTCCATTTTTAAATTTTTTTCACCAGCTGGTTGGCAGCTGTCAGCATGGGGTCCCACACCGGGCTGAAGGGCGGGGCATAGGCCAGATCACACTGGGCAAAGTCCTGAACAGTCATTTTGCTGTGCAGGGCCACTGCCGGGGCGTTGATCCTGTGGGCCACCCCTTCCTGACCGACCATCTGTACCCCGAGCAGTCTGCCTGTTGTTCTGTCCCCCACCATGCTCACATAAATGGTTGTGGCCCCCGGGTGGGCGTGGGCCCTGGATCTTGTTTTGATCGTGTTTTCCACAGGGTCAAATCCGTTTTCTTCAGCCTCTTTCATGTTCAGCCCGGTGCGGGCCACTTCCAGGGAAAATACCCTGAATACTGAAGTGCCGGCAACCCCGTCAAGTCTGGTTTCTGTCCCGCATACATTGTCCGCCACAGCCCAGCCGGCTCTGTTTGCCCTCAGGGCCAGGGGAATCCAGCATTTTTTACCGGTAACCACATGGACTGCATCGGCACAGTCCCCTGCAGCATAGATGGTTTTGTCTGAGGTTTGAAGCTGAAAATCAACAGCAATGGCATTGGAAACACCTGTTTCAAGACCTGCTTCAGAGGCGATTTTACTGCAGGGCCTTACCCCGGATGCAGCGATCACCATATCGGTTTCCAGGGTTATATTATCACATTCCAGTCTGAGCCCCCTGTCCGTGGATATGATCTTTTTTACCGAAGATCCGGCGTAAAGACGGACATTGTTTTGGACCACTTCGTTGTAAACCACTTCCGAGAGGGCTGGCACGAGCCAGGGCAGAAAGGTTTTTCTCGGTTTCACCATATCCACTTCAATGGCCCTTTCCCTTAGTGCCTCACACATTTCAAGGCCGATATATCCCATGCCCAGTATAACGGCTTTTTTTACCCTGTTTTCAGCAATAAAATTTTTGATTGCCCGGCCGTGTTCCAGGCTTTTCAAGGGCATGACCCCGGGCAGGTCAAATCCGGGAAGATCCGGCATAACAGGGGCCGCACCCGTGGCAATAAGCAGGAAATCATAGGAAAAGGAAAACGGCTTGCCGTCCAGGGTGTCCCCGGAAACTGTTTTACTGCCAGTATCGATGCGGTCAGCCCTGTGGCCGGTGAGAAGATTGATTTTGTTTTTTTCTATGAACACCTCTGCCCTTCTTACCACCAGCTCATCCATGTCCCGTTCAGGATCGGCAATATTGTAGGGCATGCCGCATGCGCTGTAGGATACATCACGGGTTTTTTCAAGAACAATAACCTCAAGATCAGGTTTTTTTCTTTTGGCACGGCTTGCCGCACTCATTCCTGCTGCATCACCGCCTATTATCAGAAATCTCATACAACCTCCTCTTCTGGTTTTTCCAAGGCTTTTTCTTCCATGACGTCTTTGACAGCTGCTTTTTTACCCACAAATTTTATGCAGTTTTTCGGGCATTTATCCATGGCTTTTTTAACCTCTGCGCTGATCAGGTGGCTGTAACTGCTGTAATCGCACACAGAGATATCTGCTTTCATGGAAAAAACACCTGAAATACGGGTGCAGGCCCTGCAGCCGATGCAGCCTTTACTGCAGACAGATGTGACATCTTTGCCCTTGTCCGTGTTGGAGCAGGCCACCACAGGCATGGCAGGTTCCGTAAAGTTTTCTATTGTGATAATGTTCCTGGGGCATGCCTTTGCACAGGCGCCGCACCCGACACATGTATCATAATCCACTTCAGCAAGGCCGTTTACAATATGAATGGCATCATAATTGCAAGCCCTGACACAGTCGCCAAATCCCAGACAGCCAAAGGCGCATTTCTGAATGCCCGCCACAAACTGAGCTGCAGAGCAGCGCTGCTCTCCCTGGTAGTCCATTCTTCCCAGACGGTCATCACATGAGGCACCGCAGTGGACAATGGGCCGGTAGAGCATGGATACACCGGGATCAACGCCCATGATGGATGCGATTTTTGCGGCACAGGCTTCACCGCCCACCGGGCATTTGTAAACCGGTGCATTGTCTGTTACAATGGCCACGGCGTATTCGCTGCAGCCCAGATAACCGCATCCGCCGCAGTTGGCTCCGGGAAGGGCATCCCTTACCTCTTCCACCCGGGGGTCTACTTCCACATAAAAGGCTTTGCTTGCCCATCCAAGGATATAGGACAGGATCACAGCCATGGTAATCATGGTTAATGCGGCAATACCAATTGTTACTCCTGTTATTGTCATGGCAGCCTCGATTCTGAAACAGTTGTAAAAGGGCTGAAACTGCAGTGCTTTGTCAGCTGCTGCACAGCCTGGTTTTGCTCTTTGTTTTCCCGTTGAAAAATAATTGTTTTTTTACCTGAACGCTCCTGGGTCATGGCCTTTCTTAATCCTGAATCAACACCGGTAAAGCCCATGAATGCCAGGGCCAGGATGCCGCCGACAATCAGTGTGATGGCAGCGCCCTCAAAGGGTTTTGGGATATCGCATATTTCAAGGTCTTCTCTGATGCCGGACATGATAACAATGGCAATGGTAAAGCCGATGCCGCCAAAGACGGCAAAAACAATGGCTCTGCCAAGGTCCCAGGCATCCGCAGGATTGTCCACCCCGGCAATATTGCTCATAATGGTGAGGCAGGCAAAGAGAATCGCGCAGTTGGTGGTAATCAGCGGTAGAAAAACCCCGAAGGAACGGTATAAAAGGGGGAAAAACTTTCTTACATACATTTCCACAAATTGGACTGAAGATGATATGGAAAAAATATACACAATATAACTTAACACGGTCAGGTCAATATTGGCGGCAGCCTTTTCTGATATAAAAAAAGATCCAATAAAGGAGGACACCGGCGCTCCAGGCACCAGAACAAAGGTGGTGATGGACCAGCTCAAAAGCGCTGCAATGGAGATGACAAAGGTGACAGCGCATCCCATGCCAAAGGCCATGTCAACCCGTTTTGAAACACCGATAAAGGGACATATTCCCACAAAATAGTAAAGGACAAAATTGTTTATAACTGCAGCCCCAAGGGCAAGCAGCCCCAGATCCATAATATAGTTCATTGCTTTTTCCCGGCTTTTTTGATTTCAAAAAAATTGACAAGTCCCAGAAGAAGCCCCAGGGTGATAAACGCGCCCGGAGGCAGAACCATGATCACCCAGTCCGGCCAGGCAGAGGGCAGTACCTGATAATTAAAGAACATTCCCGTGCCGAGGATTTCACGAACCGCGGCAATGCTGGAAAGGGCAAGCCCGAATCCCAGAGCCTGACCTGCAGCATCACAGGATGCGGTAAAAACCGATTGTCTGGAGGCACAGACCTCGCAGCGGCAGATGATCAGACAATTGACAATGATCAAGGGGATATAGGGGCCGAGGGCTTTGCTCATCTGGTAGAGATAGGCAGCCAGCACCCTGTCGGCTATGGTTACAAAGGTGGCAATGGTCAGAGTGAAAATAACAATGCGCAGGTGGGGCTTTAAAAGGTTTCTGATCAGGCTGATTACAATATTGGCGCAGAGGAGAACAAAAGCCACTGAACATGCCATGGTCACAGCTGATTTCATATTATTGGTAACGGCAAGGGTCGGGCAGAGTCCAAGCAGTTGCCGGTACACAGGATTCTCAGGCAGAATGCCCTGGATAAACCGTTCCAGAGGAGTGGGTTGGTCAGCCATTTGATTTAATCCCCTTTTTCTTTTTTCTGCTTTAACAGGACAAGTTCGTCTTTTAACTGGTGAATGGTGTTGTTTACAATACCGGTCACACTTCGTGATGAAATTGTGGCACCGGAAACCGCATTAATTTCAGCGGCTGCGTCTGATTCTTCTTTTACCACCACAAAAGGCATGGCCGAGAAGGGCCGGTTTGAAAACTGGTCAAGCCATTCTTTTTCAACAATTTTATTGCCAAGCCCCGGGGTTTCCTTTTGATCAAGGATGAAAATTCCGGTTACCTTTTTAATGCTGCTGTCAATTCCCAGAAGCAGTTCGATTTTATCTGCATACCCCTGGGCTGAGGCCTTGACCACAAAGCCTGCCAGGGTTTGATCACTGAAAAACGCCTGGTAAACCGTATAGAATTTTGCCCTTTTTTGGGGACCTGTACGGATGGTTTTCGTTTGGATGTTCAGATGTTCTCCTGAGGTTTCCATTTTTTCAGCCCTGTCATGACCCAGGATAACCACAGGGACTTTTTCCATGGTTTCCCGGATTTTATTTTCCTCTATCCGGGGACCCAGGGTGATTTCAACCCCGGCAAGGGATATCCCGAAAATCAATGACAGAAGAAGTACCAGCCAGGCCTGGCCTATATTGCTGTTTTTGAGAAAGGATGATTTTTTCATTTTATACCTCCCCTGTGGGCCGCGGAATGGTCCATCTATTGATCAGGGGCGTCACCCCGTTCATGAGCAGAATGGCAAACATCATTCCCTCGGGGTATCCGGAAAACAGTCTCAGAACCATGACAAGAAAGCCTGTACCTGCGCCGAAAATAATTTTTCCTTTAACGGTCAACGGCGAGGTGACCGGGTCTGTGGCAATGAAAAATGCGCCGAACAGCAGGGCTCCTCCGAAAAGATGGTGAAACAGGAAATATCCGGAATAAGAACCTATAATGTCAACCAGGCCTGCTGTTAATGCAACAGCCCCGATAAGACTTGCAGGAATCTGCCATGATGCGGTTTTCCGGAAACAGAGGAAAAGGCCTCCCACAAGGCAGGCTGCAGCGCTGATTTCTCCAAGGGATCCATTGGTGGTTCCCCAGAACAAATGTGACAGGGGAACGCCTATACTGTTCTGTTTAAGCGCAGTCAGGGGTGTGGCCTGGGAAAGGGCATCCACAACGCTGCCTGGAATCTCATAGGCGGAAGCACCCATAACGCTGGCAAATGCAATCATAACAAAAGCCCGGCCCACCATGGCGGGATTGAAAATATTCATGCCAAGGCCGCCGAAAATGATTTTCCCTATGCCCATTGCCACAAAGGCGGCAAGTACCCCCACGTACCAGGGGGCTGCTCCCGGCAGGGAAAGGGCCAGAATAACACCGGTTACAGCGGCGGAGCAGTCCGTCAGGGTAAATGATCTGCCGCGCATTTTTATAAAAATTATTTCAGCTGCAAGACATGCTGTAATGGTGATAACAAGCTGTTTAACGGCGTACCATTGAAATATATAGACAGCAACGACTGTAAGAGGCAAAAGAGCGATGAGCACATCCGTCATCATACGCCGGGTTGTCATCAACGGTTCAGAAATATGGGGAGAAGGGGCCACATGGATATGCGCATCTTTTCTCTCTTTTATTTCATCAATTTGTTTTGTTTGGTATGCCAATATGTTTTTTCCTTTTTCCTGTTCAGGCCCGTTTTCTCTGATCATCTGTTTCCCCTTGAAGCCGCCAGCTGGGCCTTTCCTGTTCTGATTAGCTGTACCAGTTTTATATGGGCAGGACATACATAGCTGCAGCTGCCGCATTCAAAACAGGCGGTAATATGGTATTGTTCAGCCAGACCAGGATTGTTGTATCTGGCCGCCATGGCCAGTCTTGTGGGAACAAGATTCATGGGGCAGGCATCCACACACCGTCCGCACCTGACGCAGGCGGTTTCATTTTCCACGGCAACTTCGTCATGGGTCAAAACAGTGATGCCGCTGGTTCCTTTGGTAACCGGAGTTGAAGGATCTGAAAAGGCAAATCCCATCATTGGACCGCCTGCTATGATTCGGGCGGCATTTTCCTTTAATCCGCCGCAGAATTCAATGACCTCACCCATGCTGATGCCGATGGGCACAAAAAGATTTTTCGGCCGGGCAATGCCGGCGCCGCTTACACTTATTACACGGTGGGTAAGGGGTTCTTCCAGTATCACCCCTTTGGCAATGGCCGCCATTGTGCCGACATTGCTTATGGCAACACCAATATCCCCTGGAAGGCCGCCTAAGGGGACATCAATGTCCAGAACTGCTTTGACCAATTGTTTTTCGCTTCCCTGGGGATATTTGGTTTTTACAACGGCAATTTTGATTACGGTCTGCTGGGTGGCTTTTTTCAGCCTGGCAATGGCCCGGGGCTTGTTGTCCTCTATGCAGATAATGATTTCTCTGGCGGAAATGGCCCGCCCTGCCAGCAGGGCACCGGTTACAACGGCATTGGGAAGTTCCACCATCAACCTGTAGTCCGGGGTAAGATAGGGCTCGCACTCACACCCGTTCACCAGAAGGGTGTCAATCATTTTTCTTTCATCGGGCATGACCTTGACATGGGTGGGAAATGCTGCGCCCCCAAGTCCCACAACACCTGAATCGTGTATGATTTTGGAAATTGTCTCTGCATCATAAATGGAAATACAATCATTGGGCCAGTCCGTGGTCACCATTTCCTTCCAGAGTTTTCCATGGGAAACCTGTTCCCCTTCATTTTTTATATGAATGGCTGGAAGATGCCTTCCGCTTGGCAGGGTGATATTGGCAATTTTTTGAACTTTTCCTGCAATGGGGGAATGAAGAGATGCCGATACAAAGGCCTTTCCTATTCCAATGCGCTCTCCAAAACGGACATGGTCCTTTGGCTTGACAACAGGCTGACAGGGTGCGCCAATGTGCTGAAGCAGGGGCAGCACCACTTTGTCGGGAAAAGGCATGACTTCAATGGGACTTTCTGCAGAATATTCTTTTTTGTCAGGCGGGTGAATACCATGGCAGAAAGTCCCTTTGCCAGGAAAGCCCTTTAATTTAAACAACCCCATTTTTTATTTACTCCGCTGGATATTGTTTTTTAATATTACCTCTGAAGGCTTTTTTGCTTTTGTCGGGCTGAAAATTTGAAACAGCGGTATTCATGTTTAACTATTGTATGATCCAAAACTATTGTATGATCCAAAACTATTGTATGATCCATATGATAAGATTGTCAGCCAGTTGAAAGATTTTGTCCCCCACCCGGCCCGTAAAAAACTGCTTTATACGGCTGAGATCCCGTCTGCCGATCACTATGGTGCCGTAGTTCCCCTGTTTGGCCTTTTCTATGATATTTTCAGAAAAATTTTTCGGCGCATTTATGATTTCACATGATACCTGGCTGACGGGAAATCCGGCATTCCTTAAAAAGGTCTTTGAATCTTCAAACAGGTTGTATTCCGTGACGCTGCTGTTTTCAGTACCGGGGTCTTCTGTTTCCTTGTTAAACAGACCGGGAGATTTCAGGGCATGACACAATAAAAATCGTGAATCATAGTCTTCGATCATGGATCCGATACATTTGACAGCCCGTCTGATAATCCGGCTGCCGTCAAAGGCGATCAGGATATTTTTGTGAACGGGAACACCACCTACAATGATCAAAGGGATATTTCTGATTTTTCCCAGAAGCCGCTCAGGCACGCTGCCGAAAAGAATGTCTTTAACCCTGCTGCGGCCTTTTCTTCCAAGAATCAGGGCGTCATACCCCTGCAGGGATTCGTCAATTATATCCCTGACAATGCCCTGTCTTTTGGCATGGATTTTCTTTGTGACGGAATTTTCGGAAAATCCGGCTTTAAAGAGGATCTGTCTTGCCTTGTCCATGAAGTCATTAATGGCATTGAGCTGATTGGCCATGCTTGCCCTGATGTTGCAGGGCTGGAATTTGAAATCCATCTGACGTTCCATGTTCCAGAAGGATCTTGGAATCTTTGTGTCCACGTAAAACAGGACAACCTCTGTGCGGTCAGGGGGGAAGGTCGCCCCGATGTATCTGACCGCATCCAGTGCAAGGTCTGATCCGTCGCATGCAGCAAGCAGTTTGTAATTTTTCTTTTCCATATTCAGTTTGTCCTTATTTCCCTACTTGTTTTATACAGGTCCTGTAATTCTTATGATCATTGGCCGGCCATGCCGGGTTATATTGACCTTTGCCTGTGAGGGTCAGGCGTACCCCTCTTTGGTTTCGTTTTTCACCCGGTTCTCAAGAAGCATGCCTGGAAACCTGATCATTAAGTGTCACGTCAACTGGTCATTTTTTGTTCAAACCCAAAATTTTAGCAGAATCTTTTTCATTTTTCCAGTTTTAAATTCTAAAAGGTAAAATTTAATGCTCCTGTTTTTGCGCCGGGTCAAGAGTTTTCAGATTTTTGTTGCCTGTATTTAAAAAAAAATATACCTTACGCTCGATCATCAGGTTTTTTGAATACCACCGCCCCCCAACGGCTGCTCTGTCACTCGGTTATCAAGTTTTTTGAATACCGCCGCCCCCAGCGGTTGCCTGTCAGGAACGAGAACGACGGAGGACTTTTTCCCTGCCAGGCTAAAAATCAAGAACTGCGGCCACTGGTCCTCAAACAGCTTGATTTTCTTAACGCCTGGCAGGGAAAAAGTCTGATCTC
>JAWOEJ010000159.1:0-20764 GCA_046482845.1 Desulfobacteraceae bacterium
ACAAGTATGTCAAGATAAGATGTGATTGCGTTACATACTGATTTTAAAGGATAAAACAGGCAGTATCACCATAATGACGGAGAGAGCTTCACTCGGTTATCAAGTTTTTATGGAAGGACCTATTAAGAGCCCCCAGCGGTTGCCTGTCAGGAACATTGAGAACCTAAGGAGATCAGACTTTTTCCCTGCCAGGCGTTAAGAAAATCAAGCTGTTTGAGGACCAGTGGCCGCAGTTCTTGATTTTTAGCCTGGCAGGGAAAAAGTCCTCCGTCGTTCTCGTTCCTGACAGGCAACTGCTGGGGGCGGCGGTATTCAAAAAACTTGATAACCGAGTGAAACCATCTCCTTCATTATGGTGATACTGCCTGTTTTATCCTTTAAAATCAGTATGTAACGCAATCACATCTTATCTTGACATACTTGTGAATACTGCTATACTCGATTATCAAGTTTTTATGGAAGAACCGAGCGCCGCCCCCAGGGGTTGCTCCGTCGTTCTCGTTCCTGACAGAGCAACCCCTGGAGGCGGTGCTGTTCAAAAAACTTGATGACCGAGTTGTACTGACAAAAATGTGAGGGGCAGTGCAGGGGACATCCTGACTTAGGATTAAGGGGAAACAGAATGAACGCACAACCACAAACAAAGACCCGAATGACACCGGAAAAGTATCTTGAATTTGAGAGAGCCTCAGAACTCAGGCACGAATATTATGATGGTGAAATATTTGCAATGGTGGGAGCAAGCCTGAATCATAATCGAATTAATCGTAATATTATCCGAAGGCTTGAAAATCAACTTGAAGGATCTTCATGTGAGGCGTTTATAAGTGATATGCGGGTAAAGGTTGATGAACTCGATAAATATACCTACCCGGATATTGTGATTGTCTGTGGTGATATCAAACTGGAAGACGACAAGTTTGACACCCTGCTTAACCCCATTGTCATAATTGAAATCCTTATTGAAATCCTTTCTGACTCCACCGAAGCATATGACAGAGGAACAAAATTTCAGCATTACCGCCTTGTTCCGTCACTGCAGGAATATATCCTTGTATCCCAGAATTCATACCTTGTGGAAAGATACGTTCGCAGTGATGAGGGAAGCTGGAGGTATTTTTCATATGAGAATATGGAACATACAATGGAAATAGAGTCTGTCAAATGCAATCTGCTGCTTTCAGATATCTATTACAGAGTGATGTTCCAGGATTCCTGATGCATTGGAAAAAGCGCTGGCTGAAGTGAAAAAGCTTCGCGGTTTGCTGCCTGTATGCAGCTTCTGCTCAAGTTTCATGGTTTGTTGTGATGCTGTGCATCATGATGGTTTTTTATATGAAAGCCATCAGCTGTCAGCTGTCAGTACTCAGCTAACAGCTAACAGCTAACAGCTAACAGCTTTCATGCTTCGTTGTGTCCGCCGTGACATGTGGGTTATAAAGCACTGGCAAAGAATGTGAGGTAAACAGCCTGCCCCCTGGTAAAAAGGCTGGGAGACAAAACATGGTTCAGACGATTGATACTCTTTTTAAGCAACTGAAAAAAACAACCCCGGTTATTCACAATACTGTAAGGGTGCCTGATGCGCTGAATTTCATCATGAAAAATACCGACCAGGGGATAGCCATTACCCCTGTGGATACCGCCGGAAAAAGCGTTGACCCCGGGTATGAGTTTTATTCCGGCCACGAACGAAAAATTCTCAAAGAGATCAGCCGGATCAGGGAGCAGGAGAAATTTACCATTGACTGGGATACGGACCAGTCTGACAGTCAATTCTATCTCAATGGCAATGACTATCTGCTCACCCTGCTTGTTGAGTCCAACCGGTTGATGGATGAAAAGGGCAGAAAGATCACAACGGCCAGTGGAGAAGCCAGGGTAAAGCTGGCAGTTAAACAGCGGGAAAAGGGGGTTTCAACGGCCATTGAACTGTGGCACGGCCAAAAACAGGTGAAAAAATTTTTTCCGGTAACGGAAACCGCTATGTTGTCTGGTAAAACAGTGTACAAGGTGCCGCCCCTGGGAAAATCTTTCACCGCCCTTTCTTTGTTTGAAACCCGATTGGGTGAGGATTTCCTGGAACAATACCTGTCTTTGGTCTTTTCCAATCTCTTTAATGTTGAGGTGACCTATAACTGTTACCAGATTGTCCAGGGGGAGCCCCAGAACACCCGCCCTGCTCTTATATTTGCCAACGTTTCCCAAAATCAGTCACTTAACCTGAAGGTATCAGCCGTTTATCCTGGGTTTTCTCCGGATTTTTTTGACAATTTTGAGATAGACAGGATTGTATCGGTCAATGACCTGGAAGAGAGTATCACAGTGAGCCCATTGATTCATGGCGATATAGCAGGGTGTTTCCAAGATATTCATACCCTTGTTAAAAAACATGCCAGAACGCTCAGGCAAAATGATGCTGTTTATGTTCAAGACAATTTCATGGTATTGGAACCAGATTTGGCAACCCGTTTTATTACAGAGGAGCTGCCCTTGCTGCTGACCCGGTACACCATCATGGGCGCTGAAAAACTGAAAGCGTATAAGGTAAAACATGTTCAGCCCAAGCTTAATTTAAACCTCGATCACGGCATTGATTTCCTGGAAGGGGATGCCACTTTGGATTTTGACGGTGAAACATTCACCTTAAATGATATTTTGCGCCAGTACAGACAAAACGCCTATATACAGCTCAGCGACGGCGTGAGTGCCGTGGTCAACCCCGAGTATATGAAGAAACTGGAACGGATTTTTAAAAAAAAGAAATCCGGCGTCAGGGTCTCATTTTTTGATCTGCCCATTGTGGAGGAGCTTATTGGGGATAAAATCGCCCATGAGACCTTTAAACAATCCAGGGAGATTTTCCTGGGGTTCAATAAACTGAAAAGTTCAAAAAAGAGACTGCCCAAAATCAATGCCACCCTGAGAAACTACCAGAAACAGGGGTTTAAATGGGTATCCTACCTGCACCAGCACAAGCTTGGCGGCTGCCTGGCCGATGACATGGGCCTTGGAAAAACCATACAGACCATTGCACTTCTGGCATCTATCTACCCGGCAGTCGACACATCCACCCTTATCATCATGCCAAAGACCCTGTTATTCAACTGGGGAAGTGAGCTTGACAGATTTGCCCCGGATTTAACATATACCTGCTATTACGGAATTGCCAGGGATATAGAAGAGGCTTTGCATTTTAATATTATCCTTACCACTTATGCTGTGGTGAGAAACGATATTGAGCAGCTCAGGGAGACCCCCTTTCACATGGTGGTGCTGGACGAATCCCAGAACATTAAAAATCTCAACTCCAAAACCGCCAAAGCAGTGATGCTGCTGAAAACTGACCACCGCCTTGCCTTGAGCGGTACGCCACTGGAAAACAACCTGGGTGAGCTCTACTCCCTGTTCAGGTTTTTAAACCCTGCCATGTTTGGAAATGTTTCTGATTTTTCAAGGAACTACCTCACTCCCATCCAGAAAAACAATGACAAAGCCGTGGTCAAGGAGTTGAAAAAAAAGATCTATCCCTTTATCCTCAGGCGGGTTAAAAAAGATGTGCTCAAGGACCTGCCTGACAAAGTGGAACAGACTCTGTTTGTGGACATGACCCAGGAACAGGCCGAGCTCTACCACCAGCGGCGCCAAATGTACCAGGAAGCCATTAACAGAGAGATTCAAGACAAGGGACTTAATAAATCCCAGTTTTTTATCCTCCAGGCCCTGGGGGAGCTACGCCAGATCGCCTCCATTCCTGAGATCAAAAGCGACAACATTATCACATCCCCCAAGCGGGAGATTTTAATGGACCATGTGACGGATGCTGCGGCAGGCAGACATAAGGTGCTGGTATTTGCCAACTATCTTCACTCCCTGGAATGCGTGTCCCAGGATATGAATCAGGCCGGTATTGACCACCTGGTTATGACCGGCGCCACCAGGGACCGAAGCAGTATTGTGGACCGGTTCCAGACCGATGAAACCTGCCAGGCCCTGCTGATGACCTTGAAAACAGGCGGACTGGGTCTGAACCTCACCCGGGCGGACTATGTGTTTCTTTTTGACCCGTGGTGGAATATTGCAGCAGAGACCCAGGCCATTGACCGGGCCCACAGGATCGGCCAGAAAAATACGGTATTCAGCTACCGCCTTATTGCAAGAAACAGCATTGAGGAAAAAATCCTCAAGCTCCAGGAAAAGAAAAAAGAGCTGTTCAATTCCCTTATTGCAAGTGACAATGCCTCAATTAAACAAATGGATGAATCAGATGTGGCGTATGTACTGGGGGATTAACCTGATTTTGATAATAAACGGTCATGATCTAAAAACTCAGATGGAAAAGAGATCAAGAGCCATAACATATTCAAGGATAGTAAAATATGTTTGATCGTAAAACATATAAAAACATTTATAAATACAATAGCATGGAAAGAGTGATTCACAATTATTGTAATTTCAAAAATGAAAAAGCGCTTTATGAATTGTATTTAAAAGATATTATACCAGAATTAAAGGATATTGTATATTTTACGGGAAAAAAGAAAACGACTTTCGCCAGGATGAGTGAACCGAAACAGTTCAGCCACGATTTCTGTGTAAAGGTGATTGTGATACTTTTGACAACCCCTGATCTTTTTAAACTTTTTGCGGAAAAACTGCCAGACCAGGTTATGATGCTGATTTACATGTTCACCTGGGAGGTCAACTCTTTGGACACAAGAGCAGTAGAAGAGAAACTGTTTCAACTCTTGGGGAAAAAACTGACCTTCAAGGGGAAAGAAATGCCCCTGGAGGACATTATAAAAAAGGATCCAGCCTTTTTTCTATTTCGTACCCAAAGATATAAAAGACATTTCAACAGGATATCTGTTTGTATGACCATGGATTATAGTATCCAGGAAATGTTGAAAAAAGTACTGCCTGAACCGGAATTTGCAGCGCCAGTATCGGAAAAGGAGATATCTTCCAAGGTTACATACATTCATCAAGACAACCAGAATATTTTAAAACGTCTGCCTGCAATTGTCAGTTTTATCCACCAGGGACGGTTGAAGTTCAATAAAGCAGGAAACAGTCTGCTAAAATCCTCATTAAAACAAATGGCAGATCTGTGCAGTATGACGGAGTATTATGAGTCAGGGGATAAAGAGCTTGCAAACCTGAAAACACAGCTTATCGGCGATTTTTTTGCCAGCATGTCACGCAGACAGACAAAAGAATTACAGGATGTTCCCGGGTTTTTAAAAAAAATGGTTACGGATTTTCTTACCCATGATGATTTTAAAGTGTTCCCGACCGGGAGGATGTTACACCATATCAAATACCAGAAAGAGCCATATAATTCTGACAAAAATGAGAGACAGATTCGAAAAAATCTCCATAAAATCATAAAAATGCTGCCTGAAGACAAGTGGATGTCCATTAACAGCCTTGCCCATTGGGCATTCTACAGGGGAATCGATTTAAATCCCTTTAAAAGCAGTCCTGTCTACTATGATTTGCAGGTGAGAATGGAATCACAATACAGTTTTCAGTCCTCTGAACTATTCCGCGTCATAAATCTCTCTTCCCTTGAGGTGATAACCCTGCCATTGCTCAAAATGATGATGTTTCTTTTTGGCGCCCTGGGTGTTGTGGATATCGGGTATTCATCCCCTGAAAACCATATTTACCAATCTTTTGGAAAGCCCTGGCTTTCCGTGTACGACGGACTGCAGTATGTAAGGCTCACCGATCTGGGATGCTGGATAAATGGCAGAGCAGATCATTTTGAACAAACCATAACCATTGAATCTGCAGAAGTGGAACTTAATGATCAAAAAACAATAGTCTCCCTTTACGGCAAAGATATTGTAAAAGAGATGATTTTGGAGTCCATGGGTCAGCAGATCACCCAAACCAGCTATATGCTCAATTATCAATCTTTTTTAAAGGAATGCAAATCTGCATCGGACGTTGAAAAAAAAATAAATCTGTTCAGGGAAAATATTGAAAAAAACCCACCGGCCGTCTGGGAAGAATTTTTTAAAGAAGTAACAACCCGGATCAACCCCCTTAAAAAGATCAACTCTGTATCGACTTTCAAAGTCCAGCCGGACAGGGATCTGCTCACCCTGTTAACCACAGACAAATTGTTAAAACAAAAGATTATCCGTGCCCAGGATTATCATGTGGTGATCAAAAACTCAGATATGCCCGGAGTAAAAAAACGTCTGGCCGATTTTGGATTTTTTATCAGTTAGTTCGTATCTGCCCTGTTTGTATATGTGAAAAGTGAAGACATTGACCGCCGGAAACAGACAGTATAAAATAAAATTATGATCGTTAGATATTGCAGTTGTTATTTGACGGTCAGAGGATGCCGCCCTGCTGACCAACGTACGGAATTCCGCCCCCGGTAATTGCGAAGAACGGTTTTCGCGCTTCCGGGGCAAAAAGAGATCGGTAATCTTGAAAAAAAGTTATCAGGTCCTGCTTGTTCATTGCAGGATATCGGTTGAATATCGAGAGGAGAACACGGGATATTGCCTTTATTCTTGGTCAGATGGGGGTATCAGTTCTTCCCTGGAAAAACTTGATAATCAAGTTGAATCATAATCGGTGATCCAATGATATGGGGAGGCAGTAATGAATGAAAACAAGGTCATAGAAACACAGATTCCAAATTATTTGATAGAAAAGTGGCAGAATATTGTTGATTTATTGGCGGATGTGCTGGCTGTACCATCGGCGATTATTACCAGGGTTTATCCGCCGGAAATTGAAGTTGTCCGTTCCGCCCGGAGCTCTCAAAATCCCTATAAATCTGGAGACAGAGTATTGATGGCAAGGCACTATTGCGAAGCTGTCGTTGCCAAAAAACAGAAACTGCAGGTGACTTTTGCGCCGGAAGATCCGGTTTGGAATACTGCCCCTGAAATTGACTATGGTATGGTTGCCTATTTGGGGTATCCGATTTGCTGGACAAATGGTGATATGTTCGGCACCATCTGTGCCATTGACAATAAAAAAAATGATTTCGGCAGCCGTTATGAAAAAATGCTGGGCCAGTTCAAGGAGGTGATTGAAGCACATCTGATGCTCATGGAAAAAAATGAAGCATTGGAAAAAGCGCTGGCTGAAGTGAAAAAGCTTCGCGGTTTGCTGCCTATATGCAGCTTCTGTAAAAAGATCAGAAACGATAAAGGCTACTGGAGCCAGATTGAAGACTATATCGAAGAACATTCTGAAGCGTCCTTCAGTCACAGTATCTGCCGGGAATGTGCGAAAAAACACTATCCTGAATTTGATTTATATGATGAATAAGAATGTTTTTAGGTCAAAAAGACTAAAAAAACCAGCCGTATTCGGCGATGTAAGAACACCATATTTAAACTATTTGGGGGTCACGCGGCATTCAGCGTAAAGTCTACATGCAAAGCGTCAAAGGGAAACTCAACTTTTCCATCTTTGGTTTTGTCAATGATCCCCGCTTTCAGTAACCGCTGTACGTCGCCATGCACTGCTTTTACATCCCGCTTGGCGTGTCGAGCAGCTTCCCGTATACTCATCGGCCCTGCACCCGCCATTACCTGAAGCAGGTCCCATCGTTTACCTGATAATATCTTGAACAAAAGAGCCGGGGATTCAAATGTAATGGTAGGGGGCTGCACTTCACCCTCAAATGCATTTAAAATTTGTTGATTCCATTCATTCTTTGTGGAAATTTGTAATGTCAAGACTTTCATGTTTGGGCCTCCCAATTATCGACATCCTGCCAAAAATCGCTTAACAATTGTTTTGGCGAAATAAAACGGTAAGGTGTTTCCACAATACCAAGATGTTTATGATCCCCTTTGCCGGCTTCATTGTCATAGCGGAGCTGGCAAATACCATCAATCACAAAAGCCAGTCGGTATTTGAAGCTGTGGGTACTACCGGCAACGGGTTGAGGTATTTTCCAAATAACAACTTCAACAAAAGCGTTCTCTGCAAGAATACGACGAGTTCTGATTAGCAATTCAGATTTCATACTAACCCCCATATCCTGACGGACACAACAAAGCATGAAAGCTGTTAGCTGTTAGCTGAGTACTGACGGCTGATGGCTTTCATATAAATAAGTTTAGCAAAGATTAAAAGTGTTGTCAATAGTTCCAACACACACTTTTTTATATGAAACAACCGCTGGTGGCGGCGCTCGGCCCTTCCATAAAAACTTGATAACCGAGTGTCAGGTGCCCCCCCTGATTTTTTCTAAATTTATTTATTTTTTTTTGAAATATTTTCTTTCAACACCGTATAAAAAATAAAGCCTGCAGAGATTAAAGGTATTGTTCATTTTTTTTGAACATTTCTTTACTTCTAATATTTCCGGATGTATGACTGAACAAGCTTTTATTTTTAAACAATGTTTTGTTTACCCAGATCTTTAAACGGCTTTTCATTAATTCTGCAAAACCGTCATGGCCGGCCCGTGAATAACGACCCGGCTGCAACTAAAAATAAAACACCGCCGGCAGCAAGGGTCTGGCCAGTGTTTTAAATAAAAAAAAGAAACTTTAAAAATGGAATATGGAAAATACAGATTTTTAATACAGCTTCAGGAGGATGCAGTTCTTCCGTATTACAAAGGGTCCACCTTCCGGGGTCTGTTCGGCCATGCCTTAAGAAGAGTGGTGTGTGCGTTAAAACACCAGGAATGCGAAACCTGTATACTGCGGCCCAGCTGCACCTATGCCCTGGTATTTGAAACAGCTGCTGCGCTGCCGCTGCCCAAAGGCTCAAGGATTTCTGCACCGCCCCATCCAATTGTCCTGGAACCGCCTTTGACCGGAAAAACCTGTTTTAAAAAAGGAGAGACCATGGCATGCACCCTTCTCCTCTTTGGAAAAATCAACAAAGATCTCCCCTATTTTGTATATGCCTTTGATCAGATGGGGGAAATCGGCCTGGGCAGAAAAATCAAAGGAAAGAGATCCAGATTTACCCTGGAATCCGTTTCAACGGAAAATGAAATTTTATATGAAAAAAACAATAAAAAGATCAGGTTCCCTGAAAACAACGAACAGATCAATTGTTACAATGACAATACCAGTTCTGACAAAGGAGAGGCTGAATTGCAGATTGAATTCAAAACCCCGCTCAGGGTAAAACTGGACAGTCATAAATTAAGCCTTCCGTTTCAGTTCATGATTCATACCATGATCAGAAGAAATACCGCTCTGCTGAACTGCTACGGCAGCGGTGAACCCGATATAGACTATCCAGCCATGGCCCGGCGGGCAGCAGCGGTGGAAACCGTCCAGGAAAACCTGACATGGTTTGACTGGAAAAGATATTCCAGCCGTCAGGACCAGAAAATGTTCATGGGCGGAATTACCGGTTCTGTCAAATACAGGGGGAACCTGAAGGAATTCATTCCCATGGTTGAAATGGCAGAAAAAGTTCATCTGGGAAAAAACACCTTTTTCGGTCTGGGGCAGATTTGCCGGAAATCGGTTTTAATTCAGAAATAAAAAACAGGGAGCATAAAGCATGGACCAGACAACATTAAAAATAGCGGTTGCTGCATTTGTCCACGATATTGGAAAATTTGCAGACCCGGATTTTCTGAAAATTACAAAGGCGTATAAAAATGAAAATGCAGGATCTTTTCTGCCGGTTCGGAATGGTAATTACACCCATTGGCATGCCTTGTATTCAGCTGGTTTTATAGATCAGCTCAATGACTTTTTCCCAGAAGAATTGACTTCAGGAGAGGGACAATCCTTTATCCGGCTGGCTGCAGCACACCATTCCCCTTCTTCTGTTCTGGAACAGATTGTTTCCATTGCCGACAGAATCAGCAGCGGCCTGGACAGGGAAGAGTTTAATGCGGCTGTCAATGAATCTGTTCAGATAAAGGATTACAGAAAAACAAGACTGCTTCCTGTTTTTGAACATATATCGGTTGAAAAAGATGAAAGGATTCAGAAATCAGATGATTTTTTATACAGATATCCGCTTAAGGCGCAAACCCCTTTGTCTATTTTTCCGGGATTAATCAAGGATGTTGTGCCAGAGGACAACCATACAGCCGCAAAAGAGTATAAACAGCTGTTTGCGCATTTTGTTTCAGATTTTAAAAAACTTGCGCACAGAAATCTCAATACCGGGTTATGGTTTGAGCATTTTGATTCCCTTATGATGCGGTTTACCACGGCAATTCCCGCTGCCAGGGTTAAAAACGTTATTCCTGATGTGTCTCTTTACGACCATCTGGCAACAACTTCAGCCATTGCAGCAGCGGTTTATCTGTTTCATAAAACCAGTGACACGTTAAACGAATCAGCAGTGAAAAACCGTACTGAAGAAAAATTTCTTGTAATCAGCGGGGATTTTAACGGCATTCAAAATTATATTTTTACCGGATTTGGTGATACCCGGAAATACAGATCCAAACTTCTGCGCGGCAGGTCCTTCAGTGTTTCTCTTTTTTCAGAGCTGGCAGCAGATATGCTGTGCAGAAAAATCGGGCTGCCCCATTCCAGCGTCATCCTTAATGCCGGAGGCAGGTTTTCAATCCTTGCCCCCAATACAAACCAGGCTGTAGACGCGGTTAATACTGTAAAAGAAAAAATAGGCAGCTGGCTTGTTGAAAGGACTTACGGGGAGACAAGTATCAGTCTTTCAATGGTTTGCGCCTCATACCGGGATTTTGAAAGTAAAAATTTTGCTGCTTTATGGGACCGGGTGGTCAATGCCATGGATGAGACAAAATTTACAAAAATAGATCTGGATAAATACGGAGGGACTGTAACAGGCTATCTTGACAGTTTCTGCAACGATTTGACCCCGTCCATTTGCCCGTTATGCGGAAAAAGAGCCGCCCGAAAAGATTGTCTTCAGGATGGCCTTTATATCTGCGCCATGTGCAGAGATCATATCTTCCTTGGTGAAAATCTCGTAAAAAAAGGTCAGATCGCAATTGCTGAAAAAGAAATGCATATCAGCGGCAAAAAACTACTGGATCCTGTTTTTGAAGCGTATCAGCTTTTTTTCCCCCAGCAAAACCCTGATGAATTCACGGATGCCGCTCAGATTGTCAAATACTGGCGCATCGTGGCAGATACCGGTGTGGGTATTGAAAATCAGGATAAACTGGTCTCTTCCAAGTATATAAATGGATACGTACCTGTATATTCTGAGGCTGACCTGGAAAGCGGCAATACACACAGAGATGAAGAGGAAAGAGAGGCTGGCGCCCCTAAAACTTTAAATGATATTGCCAGAATGGCAGTAACAGCAGCGGGTTCATCCCAAAAAAAACAGGGGGTTGAAGCCCTTGGCGTATTAAAGGCAGATGTGGACAAGCTTGGTCTGCTTATGGCATGCGGTCTTCAGGACAAGCTTTATACCATATCACGGGTGGCAACACTGAGCCGGCAGCTGAACAATTATTTTGCCGTGTATCTGCCTTATTTTCTGGAAAACAATCTGGCCTTTAATGATATTTATACGGTTTTTGCAGGGGGAGATGATCTCTTCCTTTTAGGTCCATGGAACAGAATAACAGAATTGTCAACTGAACTTGAAAAAAGTTTTAAAGCCTATGTCTGCGGCAACAGTGAAATTCATTTTTCAGCAGGAATAACCCTTCATAAACCCCATACCCCCGTTGACATGCTTGCAGCAGCTTCTGAAGAAGCGCTGGAAACATCAAAAAACAACGGAAGAAACAGCATCACTCTTTTTAACCAGACAGTTGAATGGTCTGAATTTTATGAGCTCAAAAAAGTCAGCGATGAACTGGAACACTGGCTTGAAAATCAATGGATCAGCAGTGTTTTTCTGTACCGAATCAATGAATTCATCAATATGGCGGAAGAGGAAAGAATTGTTCTTGGAGAAAATTCCTCTGAAATTCATATTGATGATATGGCAGTTTCAAAATGGCGTTCTCTGCTTAAATATTCCGTGGAGAGAAACGCTGCGTTAAAAGAGGACAAAAATGCCAGGAAAGAAAAAGTTAAATATATTGGAACCAGGGTTGCCCAGTGGCTGAATGATTACAGGGGAAAACTTCGCATTCCTTTATGGATAATTCAATACAACAGAAGATAGGAGATTTTGAACAATGGAAAAAATTCAGTTATGGAAGGACAGAGCAAACAAAACAATCGATCCCACGCTTTTTTCAAAACAGTCAGAAAATTTTGCTCAGCAGATTGCCCAGGACAATCAGAATGCCCGCAGTGTAAACAAAAGAACCCAGCTGAGAAAATTTTTTGATGAAATCGTAAGTCTGAACATGGCAGCAAAATCAAACCGGGACAACTGGCCGAACATCCTGCCCATGGTACACATGGTGACAGCCAAAGCCGCCTATGCAAAAGGCAGAAATCTGATTTCTGATAATTTCCTTCAATTCATCAGAGAATCGGTAGAACAGATTGAAGAACCTGAAGACCTTGATGTCTTTACTTCATTTTTTGAATCATTTATCGGATTTTACAGATTTCACGGCCCCAGTAATTAGATGCTCCATCAATTAGATGCTCAATGTTTCACCTGAAAAGCGGTATCCATGTAAACTCAATTGAGAAAAGATCATTCAAAATACCCATGGCAGATCACCTGCCGGACAAAAAAGGAATATAAACATGAGACTTGTTAAAATAAAAGAAATAACCGGAAAAATTATTTTAAAAAGCGGACTTCATATTGGTGCAGGCGACACTGAGATGAAAATAGGCGGCACAGATAATCCTGTCATAAAACATCCCCACACAAATGAACCCTACATCCCCGGGTCTTCTTTAAAAGGAAAGGTCAGATCACTGCTTGAACTGAGTTCGGGTCTGATGGGATTAACCGATGGTGCCCCGCTGGGTATCAAGGATCTAAAAAAAGTTGACGGAAAAGACAGGGAAATCTGTAAAAAAATAATTACCATGTTCGGCGCAAGCGGAGCAGATGCGGATGAACTGGCAGAGATCGGTGCATCAAGACTTTCTTTTGCTGACGCTCCCCTTGATGATGAGTGGAAAAAAGGTGCATTGGTAAAACATCAGTCGTTTACGGAAGTCAAATCGGAAAACTCCATTAACCGCATCAAAGGGACCGCGGAAAATCCAAGGTTTACAGAACGGGTTCCCGCAGATACTCAGTTTTCATTCTGTATTGCCCTTAAGGTGTTTGATCAGGACGATAACCTTGAAGAATTTCTGCTCAAGGGACTAAAGCTTGTTGAAATGGATGCACTGGGCGGAAACGGAAGCCGCGGTTACGGTAAAATCAGATTTAAATTTGATGACCCAGGCACCAGAGAGCAGTTTGAAAAAATAGATCCCCTTTCATAAGGAGGCCGCATCTTGGAACTCTATGAAATAACAATACAACCGGTTTCCGCCTTTGGGACCCCTTTAAAAGGAGATACCATTTTTGGTCATTTCTGCTGGCAGGCCGCCCATTATCCAGAGCTTCTTGAGCAGGGGCTTGAAGCGCAGCTGGCAAAGTATTCCAAAGATCCTTTTGCAGTTTTTTCATCGGCATATCCCAAAACAGAATACAAAGGGACCTCCCGGTTTTTTAAACGTCCTGATATTTCACTGAAGTATTTTAAATCCTTTCAGAAACTGGAAAAAAAAGAAAAAATCAATCAGGCCAAAGAGATAAAAAAGAAAAAATGGATACAGGCAAAAGGTCGTCTTGAAATAAATCTGCAGAAAAACACCTTGTTTTCTGACAAGGAACTTGTGGGCCGACTACAGCAGGACACAACAGTTGAAAATGCCAGACGGCTGAGAAAAATTGAAGCCAGGGGTATTGTCCAGACTGTATCCCTGCCCCACAATTCCATCAACAGGCTGACCAACTCAACAGGGTCCGGCATGTTTGCGCCTTATTCCCTGGACGTGTTTTATTATCTTCCTGAGACAGAACTGGTTGTATTTGTTCTTATCAACACCAAAGCCACAGATATTGAAAGAATCATAACCGGGCTGGAACGTATCGGTAAATGGGGGTTCGGCAGAGATGCATCCACCGGGCTTGGCAAATTTGAAGTGGCAGAGGCAGATCCCGTCCCCCTGCCTTCATTTGACAAGGCTGATGCCTTATACACCCTGGCACCGGCTGTTCCTGAGAAAAATATGTATCAGCATTCTTTTTTCAGTCCCTTTGTAAGATATGGAAAACATGGAGATATGCTTGCTGTCAAGGGAAGGCCGTTTAAGAATCCAGTCATCATGGCTGATGAAGGCGCAATCTTCATTCCAGCAGACAAACAACTGATTAACCGGCCGTTCCTGGGAAGATCCGTTACTGATGTATCAAAAGCCATGCCGGAAACTGTTGTGCAGGGATATTCTCCTGTTCTGCCGCTAAAATTCGGATAGGAAACATCATAAAATTGAATGTTAATGCAAAGCCAACACAGGATGTTACCAAATCACACTGGGGTAAAAAATGAAAGAAACGTTAAAGTGCATAATAAAAATTGTTTCACCTGTCCATATAGGGTGTGATGATGTGTATGAACCCACCGGGTTTGTCGTCAACGAAGAAAAAAAAGAGCTTGTGCCGTTTGATCCGTCCCTGTTTATATCTGAACTGAAAACAGAGGAAAGGGAAAAACTCTCCCAGATCTGTAAAAAGGGAACGGTTTCATCCATTCTTGAACTGTATAAATTTTTCCATGGGAAAAAAGCAGAAGGCCGGCAGGTTGCGCTTTGTTCAGGTTTTATAGATCACTACAAAAAAACATTGAACTTACCGGAAAACAACACCCATAAAATCAATCAGGAACTGAATAAATTTACCATTGAACGGACAGCATTCCGCGCATTTGACACCAGACCTTATATTCCAGGCTCTTCTATAAAGGGAGCGTTAAGAACCGGATATCTCAATCATCTGTGCCAGGGGAAACAACAGTCTGGCCGGGATATTGAAAAAGTCCTTCTTGATTACAATAAAATAGATGAAGATCCCTTTGGCAGGGTTAAAGTCTCTGATTTTCAGCCGGTCGGCGAAGTAAAAACAAAAATAGTTTATGCTGTAAACGTAAAAAAGAAAATTTCAGACAAAGAGGCCCGGGGGCCTTATCAGATCATTGAGGTGATTCAGCCGGGAATGGTTTTTGCGGGAGAAATAACAGTTCTTGATGCCCATGAAAAGGCCGGTATCAGAGTAGCTGTTACACTCGCTAACCTGATGAAGGGCTCAGGCCGGTTCTATGACAATGAAAATTTACGTGAAAACCGGGAACTTTCCAGAGTTGGCATTCCAGAAGTGCATGTCCCTGAAGAAAAAGAGACGTCTACCCCCTTTCTCATAAGAATCGGGCGCCATTCAGGCGCAGAGTCAGTTACCATCAAAGGCAACAGACAGATAAAAATTATGATGGGAAGAGGAACAAGGCCGAAGATTCTGGATCATGCTACAACACTGTGGTTAGCCTCTGCAGAAAGCAAGTCAAAAAACACAGCAACCATGCTTCCCTTTGGATGGTCATGTATACACACAATTTCCTTAGACCAGGAAAAAGAATTTGATGGTTTAGAAAAAAGATACCTTGAAAAATCAGCCAGTGAAGTTGAAAAAAAGATTCAGGCTGCCAAGTCCCGGTTAGAAGAACAGAAAAAAGCAGAAAAAGAAGCCAGGGAACGTATGGCTCAGCAGAAACTAAAAGAAGAAGCTGAAGCAAGACAAAAAGAGCAGCTTGAAAAAATGCCCCCTGAAGAACGGATGCTCTACGATCTTAATCAGGAATCAATCCTTGAAAATCGTGTTGTGGATATTTTCAACACCCTGGATGAAATCTCTGATGAATACAGAATAAAAATTGCTGCCGCCCTTAAAGACTACTATATCAAAACAGGCAAATGGAAAGTTAAAAAGAAAAAGACAAAACAATTCGAAAAAGTGTCAAAAATAAAATCTATTCTGTCAGGTGCCCATGCAGGTTAAAAATAAATCAGGTTCAGGCGTTATGAATAAAATCCAAATCAGAAAACTGTTTTTAATTTTTAACCATGAAATTACAGAAAAGCAGCTTATGGAGGCTGAGAAAGATCTTGGCGTTACAGCTATCATCGAGATGCCCCGGGAGCTCAAGGAAATCTGGAAACAGATACCGGCAGAGGATGAACACATCGCCGGTTATCTTGAGCCTGTCAAAAAATGGGTGCTCTCCCATGCCGGCAAAAAAGATTTCATCCTAATCCAGGGGGATTTTGGTGCCACCTATCTCATGGTGGACTTTGCCTTTTCGCATGGTCTGATCCCTGTATATTCTACCACTGCCCGTCAGGCTGCTGAATTCAGACAGCCTGACGGCAGCTTAAAAACCGAGCATGTTTTCCAGCACAGGATATTTAGAAAATACGGCTGCTGACACTGACTCAGGGACAATCATATATGTTTTTTCTGGTATGTTTTGATATTGTTGATGACAAGGTCCGTTACAGAGCGGTCAAGGTCCTCAAGGGATATGGGGTAAGGGTTCAGAAATCCGTTTTTGAATGCGCCAATATGACAGAGCACCGGTTCTTGAAAATGAAATCCCAGCTTGAGGATCTTATTGATCACTCAGAAGACACTGTTAGATACTATTCTCTCTGCAAATCCTGCGTAAAAGCTGTAGAATTCTCAGGAATTGGAGACACCCCCCAAACCAGTAAATTTGCAGTATCATAGTTTGGTT
This sequence comes from Desulfobacteraceae bacterium, assembly GCA_046482845.1. Lineage (GTDB taxonomy): Bacteria > Desulfobacterota > Desulfobacteria > Desulfobacterales > Desulfobacteraceae > DATFJZ01. The sequence continues at coordinate 16,670 of JAWOEJ010000159.1, forward strand.
TTTGCAAGCGTTTTAAATATAAAAATTCCTCCATATAAAGATCTCCTTCACCTTGAGGGAGATTGGCAATTAATTTTTTTTAAAAGAGGTCATAAATGAGAAATATTTATATCAGTTTTCTTGGGGCAGGGAAATATCAACCTGCAAACTACCACATTGACGGTAACAGAGCAGACCAGGCCCGTTTTGTGCAGACAGCCGAACTTCAACTGGCTGAAGACAATTATTTTGATAAAATCTTTATTGTCATGACGAAAACATCCAAAGAAAAACATTTTGAAGGTTTAAAAACGGAACTTAAAGGTGTTGGGATTCATGAAGTAAATGGTATAGAAATTACAGAAGATTTTTTGCCGGAGAGCCAGTGGAGCTGGTTTGAAAATATTTTAAGCCACATTGATCACGGTGATGAACTCACGGTTGATCTTACGCACGGGTACAGAATTATCCCCATTGTCTTTTCAACGGCTTTGAATTTTCTGCAGAAAGCCAGGGATATCACTATAAAATCTGTTTATTATGGTGCGTATGAGGCAGACAAAGAATTGTCCCCTATTGTTGATATGAAGGATTTTTATATTATCAATGAATGGAGTGATGCGGTATTACGTCTGGTTGAGGATGCAGATACCGGAAAACTCAGCCGGGTTGCCATGAAGGACAACAGGGGCATACTTGGTGAATTTGAGGATCCAGCCATTGTCGAGGCCTTTGACAGGCTTACTGAATCACTTAAGAATGTTGATATCCATACCATTCGTCAGAAAGCCAGCCATGCCCTTGACCTGATAGACAAGAAAGAAAAGGCCGCTTCATCCACCGGGAAAATTCTTCTGGGGCTTGTTAAGGATAAATTTGTTTCCCTTATCTCTGATGAACCTGCCAGCGGCAGGTACGATTTTGATTATTTCTCCATTCAGCTTGAAGTTATCAGGCTTCTGCAGGATCATAAACTTTTTATGCAGGCGTACACGGTTATGAGGGAGTGTATAGCATCCCTGGGTCTGATAGAGATGAAAGAAAGAGCAAAGATTTACAATTCAGTGGGGAGAAAGCAAAGGCAAAAAGCTGAAGTCTTTGTCAATATGCTTTTCAATGATGAAGCCAAATGGGATTTTGGGAACAAACAGGAGATGGTTGATACATTGCTTCCCTTGTATAATAAATTTAAGGATGCAGGCATTATCGATCCGTTAAGGGAAGTTTCCAGGGAGCTTATAAAGTACAGAAATGGATTTGACCATGCCTGGACAGCAAATCCAGAGGCCTTTTCCGATATAGAAACAAAAGGAGAAGGGTTTCATCAAAAGCTTTCTAAGATGATCGCCATGATTGAAAAAAACAATTTGTTCCCGGCATAATCAGGGCCAGCCACGATCAGGGAACAAGGGTATTGTAAAATCGACCACAATGAAGACAGCATATCAAACAACTGATAACCAGGGAAGTATTCTTTTATGAGAAATATTTTAATTTCCACAGCCGGCACCAGTCTGCTGGGAAATATTGAAAGGGATGGGGAAGGTGATCTAAAAAAATTCAAAGCAGCTGAAAACATAAAGGGGGTGTGCGCTGAACTTTTAAAATATGATCAGACCAGCAGGATTTGCGGCGCAGAAATCAACACCGTTGCCAGCATGGTCAGCAAACAAATGCTTGCCGGCCGATTTTACCATTTGATCCTTGTGTCAGATACTGACGACGGCAGGCTTGTGGGCAGGGTCCTGGAACAGTTTTTTTTGAGTAAAAACGCTGGCATTGGGTTTGAAAAGGCAGAGTACCGGGTTGTAGAGGGCTTAAACTCCGAAGATGCTGCAAGGTTTCAGAAACAGGGCCTTAAAAATCTGGTGCGGATCATCGGAGAAACCGTCAGAGCCTATGGATCTGAGCAGATTCTGATAAATGCCACAGGCGGGTATAAGGCCCAGATCTCTTTTGCCGGTATGATTGGCCAGGCCCTTGATATCCCTGTCTGCTACATGTTTGAACGTTTTGCTGAAGTGATTGAGCTGCCGCCCCAGCCGGTTTCCCTGGATCTGGGATTCTGGATTGAAAATGCCGCTTTTTTTTATGAGTTAGACCGTACCCTGATGTCTGACGGCCCCCTTGAACTGATGGATGAAAAATTTTCCATGCTGGTGGATGAGGTGGATGACAATGGCGTGTATTTATACGGCCTTACCGCTGCAGGCCAGCTTTTTCACGAAACCTTCCGTCACAGGTTCCGGCGCAGACAGAAGGAGCTGCTTCCCGGCGACTCAGATATTGATAAAAGCCGGAAAAAAATCAAATATGAGGACAGTAATGCCGGCAAGCACAAGGGCCTTTCTGCCTGGCTGGAAAAATTAAAAGACATTTCCTTTGTCAACAGTATTTACACATTTTACTACAACCCGGATTTAAATCAGCAGAATACGTTTAACCCAGATCAAAAAAATCAGGTTGATACCATTGAAGGGTGTTTTTCAAACAACAAGGGAACAACACGCTTCATCCTCCGCACGACTGCAGGAACAGCATCAGAGCGGGATGCAGCAATTGCTTTGCTGAATGAAACCTTTCTCTGATGTCCATGAGGGAGATTTTTAAATGGGTTTTGTCTACATTATAACGCGGATAAAAAAATTGAGGATGTTGAAATGGAAACCCTGTATGTTGTAGAACCCGGATCCTATGTGAAAAAAAACGGCAGCGCCCTGACCATCATGAAACAGGGCGCGGTTCTTGAGACCATACCCGCCACTGGTCTTGAAAAACTAGTGCTGTCGGGGTATGTGTCTTTGAGTGGTCCTGTCATGGATTTTCTCATCAGAAACAGAGTAGAGACAGTGTTTGTCACTCCCACGGGTCGATTCAGGGCAAGGTTGATGATCGATGAACACAAGCATGTCGCCCTGAGAAAGGCCCAGTATCTGAAACTCGACCACGGGGCTTTCTGTCTTGACACCATGAAGATCATCGTCAGGGGCAAGCTTGACAACATGGTGGCTTTCTTGATCAGACGCGGCAGGGATTACAAGGATGATCTCTTGAAAAATGCCGCTGCCGGGCTCAAGGCCCTGACCAAAAACCTGGATCAGGATATTTCCAGGGATGCCATCCGAGGGATAGAGGGGGCTGGAACAAGAATCTATTATTCCGTTTTCAACCGGATGATAAGAAATGATGATTTCAGTTTTAAGGGCAGAAACAGGAGACCGCCCAGGGATCCTGTCAACGCTCTTTTATCATTTGTATATACGTTGTTGACAAATGAGGTTCTGTCTGCAATAAAAATATGTGGGCTGGACCCTTACCTGGGTTCCCTGCATGAAATCAGCTACGGCAGGCCCTCCCTTGCCTGCGATCTGGTAGAAGAATACCGCTGCATTCTTGGGGATCGGCTTGTTTTGAACCTGGTCAACAGGAAAATGATAAAGCCGACGGACTTTGTGTTTAAAGATACCTCCGGCCAGGCCTTTGCCGATGAGCAGGAGATGAAAGACAAGAGGCCAGTGGAGATGAAGCCTTATCTTTACAAAACCTTTCTTGCTTCCTATGAAGAGATGATGACGGGTCCAGCCATGTACCGGAATTTAATGAGGCGGCAGGTGCGTAAATTTTCTGATTATCTGAACAGTTCTGGAAAAAAATACCAGCCTCTTGCAATGTAAAGTTTTGTAATTTAAGAATATATTCGTTCTTTGACAATTTGTGTACTTGAAAAATTACAGACCTGTGGCGAGGTTATGGGAAATCTTTACAGAATTGTTATTTTGTTTAATTATTACAGCAATTTATAGCTCTTTTAATTTTTTAGACATCTGTAACTTTTAATTGTTCTTTAATTTCAATGAGTTATTCTTAAATGGCGATGAAAAAACGCTTGAATTTTTTTACGCCCCCCCAAAATTTGAGGGGGTCTGTAATTTTGGCTTTACAAAGCCCCGCCAATTCAGTATAAAAAAGACCCAGAGTCAGAAACACTGCCCCGATTAGAGGGGATTAAGACTTCGTCCCTTAAACTTTACGGGAATTAATTTTAAGTTGTCAGAAACACTGCCCCGATTAGAGGGGATTAAGACTTGCCCTTCTCTGTAAAAGTCACTTTATCAG
>JAWOEJ010000033.1:0-3774 GCA_046482845.1 Desulfobacteraceae bacterium
TTGGTATGATGTCATTAGCAACCAGTTTGAACATATCCCCTGCGGGATTTTCAAAGAACAGTTGACCATCGGTTTCACCCTCGGTTAACGGTACCAATTCACCATCACGCATGACCGCAATTGGTTGTGCAGTATCTTCTGTTTGTTTCGGATCTATTTGTTTTCCTTCAGCTTCTGATCCCCATTGTTGACCCAAGACATTTCCTTCTTGAGGTAATGTTGGAGTTGCTATAGCAGCTGCTGGCAAGACAAATACCATAGCAATCAATAGGGATATTCCTATTTTCAATTTTCTTTGCAAAATTTTCTGCCTCCTTTTTATTTTAATATGAATACTATATTTTAAATAATGTATTTAAAAGTTTTTAATATTATAAATTGCTAATTATATACAACATTTATTTTTATTTAATGTTTTTTCTACAAAATTATTTAAAGCGGTAGGTAACGTCAAGCACGGCCTGCTGCTTTTCCGGATAGCAGTGGAGGAGATGGGCCAGGATGGAAGTATCAAAGGGGATGGACCGGTCCTGCTCCACCTCGGCCTTTCGGTTTCAAATTTCTTTTGATTAGTCAAACAAAGCGGATTTTTTCGCCATTAGCAACCGGATACAAAAAAATGATCACTCAAAGTCCTTGGCGCAGGACACATCCAGAAACCGAAAGCGGGAACCTTATGGCAAATATCCAGACCCCATGACTTTTATTGACAAAGGCACCGATATGGCGTACATCTATTAAAGATGTCAACACAAACACAAAAAAGGCATAATCATGGATGCAGCATCACAAAACAAAACCGAAAGAATCAATCTCCGTGTAAAAAGCAGCGCAAAAGACATCATCACGCTGGCTGCCGGGTTTGAGGGCAAGACCGTCAGTCATTTTATATTGACCAGTGCTCTGAAGTGTGCGGAAAAAACAGTCCAGGAGCATCAGATGATGACCTTGAATGCCGATGATTCAAAGGCTTTTTTTGAAGCACTTTCCGACCCGGTGCGGTTTAATCGCAAATTGACCGCCGCTTTTGAAGAATATGAAAAACGTGTCACCACCAGATGATGCTTTCCAGGATCTGGTTATTGCCCCGCTGAACAAGGATCATGACCGGGCCGGCTTTCATTGCAATGTGGACACATTGGATCATTACATCCATAAGCAGGCCGGTCAGGATACCAAACGGGGGGGGGGACGGTATGGCAGATGCAGGATCACCTGCGCCTGTTTTTGAAATAATTGCAGATAATTTCAAAGTCACATTGTTTCCAACTGGTGGAATACCAGGTGGCGGAGTAAGCGGCGGAGTAGTTGGCGGAGTAAGTGGCGGTGTTAACAATGGTAAGGAACGCAATTTTTAATATGGTATCAAAACAACATACAGTGTTAAGAAATCTTAAGTGTCGTTGTAGGGATAATTATCATAACACTCGATCATCAAGTTTTTTGAATAGCACTGCCCCCAACGGATGCCGCCGAAGTTATCAGCTGTTGAAAAAATCAGGGAACAAGCTCCCACTCAAACCCGGTCAGATTGCGCTCTGTTCTGGAAAAGTCCATACCCACCAGAATTACCTCCCGTCCTGCCTGGACATACTGCTGATGATACCCCCTGGCTTTGATCTGGTTTATGGCCTTTACGCCGTCGCCTGCAAGCTCGATTACCTTGAACTCCAGGACATAGACCACCTGTGCGGTATCTATGATGAGATCTGCTCTGCCGTGGTTTGAGCTTTCTTCAGGTTTCAGGGTAAACCCCAGTGAAGCCAGAAAGGCATACACCACTGAAGCATAATAGCCCTCATACTGATCCATATTGTTTTTTGTGTACCACTCATGGGGAATTGATGAGAAAAGGGATTTAAAGCCGGATTCAATCAACGACATGTCTTTGTTTTCCAACGCCTGGTACATGCTGTTCTGAACTTTGGCCAGGGATGTCGGGCTCCGGGTATATCCGGCCAGCAGAGAATCGGTGAATCCAAGCTTTACCTCCAGATTGGGAAAACAAAGCCGGTAAAACCGTCTTGGCCCCATTTGCCTGACTTGGTCAATGGTTAAATAACCGGTTTGAAACAGCACAGTTTCCGCCATCAACGTATCCATGGACATGGCTGAAATACTTGATTCATTGACCTCGATGCCATCCAGATCTGGCAGAAAAAATTTCCGCTGCCGCAGCAGTCTGACCAGAAAGCTGGGAGTAGCGGTTTCAAACCAGTAGTTGCCGAACTGTCCGGAATCCAGGAACAAAAGCACATCAAAGGGATTATACACCTTTTCTTTACCCAGGAAATTGTAACCATTATACCATGCGGCCAGCGTTTTTAAATCAATGCCACTCAGCCGCTCAGCAAAGGTATGCTCAAGTTCCGACTGGGTATAGCCGCAGATGGCTCCCATCCTCGTATTCAGGCTGAGATCTTTTAAATTGTTGAGATCGCTGAAGATGCTGACCCGGCTGAACTTGCTGACTCCGGTAATAAAGCAGAATTTGATAAAGGCATCACTGTATTTGATAACAGAATAAAAGTTCTTCAGTCCGTCCCTCATTTCCTCAGCCCTGGGGGTGTCTTCCAGGTTGTCCAGGATGGGTTTGTCGTATTCATCTATAAGGATTACTACCCTGCGGTTGTATTTTTCATACAGGCACTGAATCAGTTCTGAAAAGCGTCCGGCAACAAGCTCAAATTTACATTCAATATTATATTTTTTTTCTTGGGTTTCCAGCATGGAGAAGATATTCTTGTTCAATTCATCAAGGCCTGTCACTCTTCCTAAGCCAAGGCTGAATTTCAGCACAGGATGCGTATTTTCAAAGTCCCAGTGCTTTTCCAGATACAGTCCCTTAAACAGCATCTTTTTTCCCTCAAATGCGCACTTCAGGGTATCCAGGAACAAGCTTTTGCCAAACCGCCTGGGACGGGAGAGAAAGTAGTATTTTCCAGTACTGGCCAGTTCATGGACATAAGATGTTTTATCTACATAATAATAATTCTCTGTGATAATTTCTTCAAAATTGTATATCCCAATGGGCAGCTTTTTCATGTTTGCCTCCAGACCGGATAAGTTATTTTAACTTGCTGCCTTATTATATGCAGACAGCGGTCTTATGATACCCGGCCCCCCAGCCTTAGGTTGCCGGTACAGCACACTGCATATCATTATCATAACAACAGGATTCATTTAGAACTATAATGAATATTCCCTCTGGAAGCAATATGTTTCAGAATCAATCAGAAAAATCAGCCGTTGTGGTACAAAACATTGGCTGCACTGTCCTGCCTGCTGCCGGTGGGTTGCGTGTCAAGTACAAGGTCTTTTTACGGTTCCCATGGATATTATGAATTGGTAATCAAATTTACCTTCTGTGCACCGTGCCGGTACATATATAACAATATATGTGGAGACAGGAATGAAATTTTTCTTTCCGCGGTATGTCAAATTTGCCGTATGGCTTCCCTCTTTTTAAAGCAGTCCTTGACATTCCCTGTCTGAAAAATTAACATATTAATTTATTAAATCTGTTTAATTTTTATTCTGCTGACAGGATAAAGAAATGTGAGCGTTTAAAGCAGACTGACCAGGTAAGGAGATCTGTTATGCCTTTAGCCCAGGAAGATTATGAAGCCATTGGAGAATATGTTCGACAGCATATGGGAGAGTGGCTGGGAGCGCAGAGTCTGGCTCACCCTCCTCAGGTATATGAAATCGAACTCCGTGAACGTATGGTTCGGGTGGAAGAGGAGTTAAAAAACCAGCGGGATCTGATGAAGC
>JAWOEJ010000036.1:0-16430 GCA_046482845.1 Desulfobacteraceae bacterium
GGCCCGTCTGATGAGCTGCTGGATAATCCGGATGTAAAAAAAGCCTATCTCGGCGCCTGAGATCAAAACGGGTGCAGCACAGCAGTTTATTCATCGATCTGGACGATAACCACGGTGATATTGTCCCTGCCCCCATTTTTTTTGGCATTATCAATGAGCTTGTCAACAGCAGCCCTGTTGTCAGAAGTGGCATTCAGTGTGTCTTCAATATCAGAAAATGCTATCATATCGGTGAGTCCGTCAGAGCACAAAAGGAATCTGTCTCTGTCCAGTGTTTCACCTTTGAGAATATCAAGGGATGGATTTTTTTCTATGCCGACGGCTCTGATGAGCAGGTTTTTAAAAGCATGTCTTTCCGCCTCATTTTCTGTTATCAGGCCCTGACGGATCTGTTCCTGGACAAGGGAGTGGTCCGTAGTCAGCTGCTTTAACTTACCATCTCGCATCCGAAACGTTTTGCTGTCTCCTATATGGCCAAGAAGATATGAATTGTTGAAAAAAAGAATTAACTCAGCAGTACACCCCATACCTGAGCAATCCGGGTTTTCCATGGAGTGGTCTAAAATTTTTTTATTGGCAGTGGAAAACACTTTTTTTATAAACCCCGGGGCGTTGCTTTCCCTGATGTCCTTCATATCTTTAAAACAGTCAGCCACTGTGTCGGCAAACATTCTGCTGGCGATTTCTCCTGCCCTTGAGCCGCCGATACCATCGGCCACCAGACAGAATTTTATTTTCTCATCTATCAGAAAAATATCTTCATTTTTTTCCCGTACCAGTCCGGGATCTGTTTTCCCATAAAAAAGTGTCTGTTTCATGATTTATAAGTCTTCCTGAAAATAAATTTATAAAAAAATTCAAGTCGTTTCTCTGTTCAGGTACGGTTTTATGGTATGGACCATATAGTTGGAAAGATCCGTTTCATCGTATCTGATATTCAGACGCTGCTTGAGTTTTATAAGATCGTCATGAATGTCTTTGGCATTCTGATACCGTCTGGCTTTGTCCTTTTCAAGGCATTTGGCTACAACCGCTTTCAACGCATCCGGGATGTCAGGTCTTTTTAGGGATATATCCGGGATCTCCATCGCGGGTATTGTCCTCATGGCCTCAAGCTCATTGTTGAAGTTATAGAGTTTTTCACCGCTAAGAATTTCATAGAGAATTATTCCCAGGGCATAAATATCGGCCTGATGATCCACCTGTTTTCCCAGTGTCTGCTCGGGAGAGAGATAGGATAGTTTTCCTTTTATAACCCCTACCTGGGTCAGGCTGGGTTCTGATTTGGCTTTTGAAATACCGAAATCACTTATTTTTACTTCACCTCTGTAGGAGATAAGCATGTTCTGGGGGGTGATATCCCTGTGAATGATATACAAAGGGTCTCCGGTTTTATCATTTTTCCTGGTATGGGAATAATACAGTCCCAGACTTATTTTTTGAATGATATAAATGGCAAGATCAATGGACAGCCCTTTTTTTTCGATATCCATTATGTGATACAGTGTTGTTCCGTCAATATATTCCATGGCAATAAACCGGGTGTTAAAGGCTTCAATCAGATCATATATCTGAACAATATTGGGATGCTGAAGCATGGCAGCAAGTCTGGCTTCACGAATGAACATGTCCAGAAAATCCTTGTTCTGTGCCAGGTGGGGCAAGATTTTTTTAATTACCACTGTTCTTTTAAACCCGTCTCCTCTTATATATTCGGCAAGGTAGAGTTCTGACATACCGCCCTGGGCAAATTTTCTTTTTAAAAAATAGGGGCCGACTTTATCAAGATTGCTTAATGCGTCAAGATTTTTGTCAATTTTCCTGGCTGTTATTTTATAATTGATGATCAGCGATATAAGGGCAACGGCTGCTGCAGCTGAAAATAGAACCCAGAACCTTTTTTTATATGAAACAATGGTTTTATTTACGCTTTTTGTGCTCAGTCCAAAAAGAAGACTTCCAATTTTTACATCTGAAAAGAATATATCCAGGTGAAAAACGGTTATGTTTTTGTTTTCCCTGTAATCGGCTTTTTTAACCTCAACTTCATTAAAAATTCCGATTTTTTCTTTAATAGACATGTCCGTCAATTTGCTGTTAATTGCATCAGGATTACTATGCACCACCATATTTTGATGATGATCCGTGATCGCTGCAAAGACCGGATTAATTTTTTTTTCAAGTTCACCCAAGGCAACGTTTAATGATAAAATATCATTTTCAAGTAAGCGGGCACTGATTTTATCCCTGAAATTTACCGCTGTATCAACCCCCTGGTTAATAAATCTGCCCTCAGCTTCATTTTCTGCTGATTTAAAATAAACAAATCCTGCAATACTGATTAATATCCAGGCTCCCAAAGCTATCACCAGTGATTTTTTATTCACAGTGCTGAAAAACTGCTTAAACACACCTTTATTAATGGCACTGCAGGTACTGAGCGTCTTTTCTTTGATCCAGGATATCGTAGATGCCTTTTTGCCATGGACTGCCATAGATGTTCTCCGATAAAATCAACCTAAATCCAGCCGGTTAAATTTTTTAATTACGACATAAATCATGAGTCCTATAACCAGAAAAAAATGGATGGTTAACTTGCTATTTTATTTATTATTTCAGTGCATTGAATAACAATTCGTTTTTTCAGCCAGGTTAGATCTTCTCGTTTTGAAATATCTTTAATGTATAAAAACTTTTCCTTTTCAGAATGCAGTATTAGAACTGGATCTTTTTCCAGGCTGCCGAGGTCAAATTTTTTTTTTGAAAATGGGCTTATAGCACCGCAAAATGGACATTTCATACTGAAATTTTTGTCTGTTATGTAAATATTCGTACTTACATCAGAAAACGATTTTTTGAGTTTCACAAGAAAAAGGTGGATTGTATTTCTCATGGTATAGGCAAAAAAGCCACAAATACATAGAAATGTTGCAAGAGCAAAACCAAAAAAATATTTTTTGTCAGATAATGCCTCAGTATCGGCAAGAGAAATAAGGACCTCACCTATTTTTGTGTTAGAAAAGGTTATATCAGTTGAGAAATGCATCACCTGATTTTTATGAATATCCTTGATTTTCCAGAAAAACACATTGTCCTTTCTATGTGATTTATCCCGGTTCAATGATAAAAACTGATCCTGATCCGTAAAGGCGATTATTTTATTTTTATGGTCGATAATGGATACGTAGGTGATTATAGGCTTTTCTGATAATTTTTTAAGAAGGTCACTGAGAAGTGTGCTGTTTTTTTCCAAAAGCGGTAAACCTGCCTGACTTGCAATATCTTCTGCAATAGAAACACCGGTCTGAATCAGATTTGTCCTTTTTTTATTTTCAATCAAATGAATGACCAGATAGATCAGTGAACAGACAATTAACCAGATCAACAGGCAGTAGATAAATTTTAACCTATGACTTCTGGCATAAAAATTTAAAATCCGGCTGCCGGTCAGATGATTTTTTGTGGTTGTAACTTGAGTCCCCATGGATTCACACTTATTCTCATAAATGGGTGCAGTATTGAAAACATATAAGAAATAAGGCGCTTATACAACCATGATGCCATGCATCACAACAAACCATGCATCTTGAATTGTACTATGTCTTGTTTCTTGTATGTTGTTTCAAGTTTCTTATAACCGGCATGGCCGGACCATGATCATCGATCCGGCCACAACGAAGAATGAAACGCCGCCAATGGCAATGCTTTGACGAGTGTTTCTTATAAAAAGACAAGTGTAACGTGACCTGAATAGAAGCGGGCATATGGTATTGACCCAACCCAAAAAACTTGATATTATTTCCATCCGAATGGTTGAGTTCTTTTCAAGTTTATGCAATTATATACAATGGAGTTCTTCTGTCAAGGTCTTTCTGACAGAAGCATGCCGACAGAATTAAATTGTTTTTTACCATTGCAGTCCCTCTGTAGATAAAAAATAAGGGTTTCGCGTTTACCAGACCATCAGAATGAACTGTACAGAAAAACAATTTATATTTTACCTGAATGATGTGCCGTGATTTACCAGGTTATGCCATGTATCATAGAAAGAGTCGTCTGATTTTCCTGTTTTTTTTTATTAATCAGTGTCTGTTTTTTGGCTGTATTAAAAAAAGTGTTCCGGTTTCCAGCTGTTATAAATCCGAAAATTTTATCATTCACAGGAAAAGTACAGGTGATACATATCCTTTCCTTGCTCAGCATTATCTTAATGATAGAAACAGAGCAGAGACAATAAAAAAAACAACCAGAGCATTAAGCCTGGATATGAACAGGTTTATTATTATCCCTGTAAAAGAAAAACATCTTGGGGGAATATACCTCAGTGGATATCAAACTATCCCTGTTCTTTGTTACCATAAATTTAATGAAAAAGACGACTCAAAGCTAAATATTTCAAAACAGGCATTTGAAGAACAGATAAAATATCTCAAGGATAATGAGTTCAGATCTATTACCTTGAAAGCATTGCTGGATTTTTTTGAATACAAAAAGGAGATTCCTGAAAAATCAGTACTTATAACCATTGATGACGGATTTAAATCAGGATATGATGTGGCCTGCCAGATACTTTTGAAATACGGTTTCAAGGCTGTATTTTTCATCTACACGGATTATGTGGGGGTGTCCGGAAAAGCGATGACCTGGGAAAATTTGAGGGAATTGAAAAAGAACGGTTTTGAAATAGGATCACACACTCTGAGTCATTGTGACTTAACAGAGCAATTTCAAGGGGAAAGTGAAGAAGCATATCAAAAGCGGATAAAAAGAGAGATCTGGATGTCCAAAAAAATTATTGACAAAAAACTCAATCAGAACACGGTTTCTTTTTCATTTCCCTATGGAAAGTCAAATCCTGAGGTGGTGGATTATGTCCGTTCAGCAGGATATAAAATGGGTTTTACTGTCACCCAGGGGAGCAACCCATTTTTTTCAGACACGTTCACCCTGAAACGATATATGATTTTAAACAGTAATAAGGAATCTTTTATAAGTAAATTAAGGGTCTTTCAACCGCTTTATTGAGGTGACAAAAATGAAAATTCCAATTGGATTTATTTTCTTGATTTTGTTTTCAGTTTTTATATCCGGATGTGTATCCGTTGAAGAAAAAACCGCTTCTGTTAATCAGGAAGGGCTGACGCTTTCAGAAAAGCACATTGCCAAAGGGGATTCTCTTCAACAGGCTGGGAAGTTAAGACCGGCTCTAGAAAATTATCAACTGGCCCTGACTTTTGATCCTGACAATAAAAAAGCGCTGAGGAAAAAATTAAAAATTGAAAAAAGGTTAAAAAATCTGGCAGAGGCACATTATCAGGCCGGTCAGAAATATGAAAGAGAGAACAGACCTGAACCGGCAAAAAAAGAGTATATTGCCGCTTTAGAAAAATGGCCGGACCATGAAAAGGCTAAAAAAGCCCTGACCCGGAATAATTATCAGCAGGTCAAACCTGGAAGCCGTTATATCATTCATGAAATCATGCCGGGAGAAAGCGTATCAAAACTTGCCATGATTTATTACGATGATTATAAAAAATATGATGTGATTGGTGGATTTAATGAGTTAGACGATATGACAAAGGTTTATGTCGGACAGAAGATCAGGATACCTGAACTTGATTCGTTTGAAATAAATGCGCTGAAGTTAAAAAAGCAGGCTTACCTGGATAAGGCTCACAGCAAGGAATCACAATTGGAATTGAAGGAAAAATCAGAACTAATACAAACTGAATCCATTCCATCAGAACAAGAGATTAAACCAAAAGAAACAGAGCCGGCAAAAACCATAGAACACCTCACAGAACCGGAACCCCCCACAGAGTCGGAACAGAGTATAAAACAGGATGTTAAAGCGGAATTTTTAGAAAACGAAAAAAAAACCCTGGAATCAAAAACCCAAACAGAGGTCACTGTAAAGGAAAAAGCGGTAACAGCTGTAGAAAGCCAAAACAAGACAGTAAAAGAGAAAAAGCAGGATGAAGACAAGGCAGTAAAAGACAAAGAGTCCGATGAGATCAGAGTGACTGCCTCAGAAAAAACAGGGCCACCATTACCGGTTGATGTAGAAATGGAAGTGAATAAAGAGCGTCAAGGATCTCATGGGCCTGATTCTGAAAAGAACAAAGCAGAGAACAACCTTTTAAAAGCAGAAGTAAAACAAGATTTGACCACTGACCTGCAAAAAGAAGAGGCTGAAGCAGAAACTGAATCATTGATAAAATCCGGAATCGCATTTTTCAACAAAAAGGATTATACCCAGGCTATTGCGGCCCTTGATACCGCTTTTTCCCAGGATCCTGAAAATGATACAATCCGTGACTACCTTTTTAAATCATATTTTCAGAATGGACTGGATCTGTTTAATAATAAAGCGTATTTAAAAGCCCGCGACAGTTTTAAAACAGCTAAAAAATATAAAAAGATATGTGAAAGATGCGATAAGTTAATTCGTGAAAGTGAACGACGGTACAAAGAATTCCACTATAGCATGGGAACTCACTATTTCGGCAAGGAGCAGCTGAAAAAAGCAATCATGGAATGGCAGCTTGTCCATGATCTTGAGCCTGAATATAAAGACATTAAAACCAAATTAGAAAAAGCCCAATTGCTGTATAAAAGACTTGAAGAGATTAAAAAGGGGGCAAGTTGATGAAAAAAGCCCTGGAGATTATTGTACAGCTCATTCATATCCATGGTCCCATGAAAGGAGACATTCAGGAATTCAATAAAAAAGAAATTTTAATTGGCAGACATTCAACCTGTGATTTGAGATTCCCGGGTGAATTAAATACCATCTCCCGGAAGCACGCTCTGATAAAAAGAGAGGGAAACAGATTCCAGATTTTGGATACCAGCGCCAATGGCCTTTTTATCAATGGAAAAAAAGAAAAGCAGGCCTATTTGAGAGATGGTGATGTTCTTATTTTCTCTACTGGCGGGCCAAAGGTGAGTTTTTTAACAAAAATGGATGACGCTACTGACCAGCAGCAAAATGAACAGGAGGACAAAATCGTCACATCACGCCCTGAAGGGAACGTTTCAGTAAAGTCAAGTGAGCCGGATCACTCACCTCCTGTTCAGGAACAACACAGCAGTGCCCCCCGGGAAAACAAGGATTCCTTCAGACATCCTGTTGAACAACAGGACCACTTTTATTCAGGTTTTGAATTTAATACTCAGGAGGCATCTAATCCGTCAGAGGCAGTGAGCCAGCCGTTTCTGGAGAAAACAAAAACGCCCCTGGTCATTCAATTCGGTATCAGGCTGGAATCTTATAAAGAATTGCCCATTACCATTGGGAAGGATGAAACTTGCGACTTTATTTTGAATCATCCCGGAATTGAAGGCAGGCATTTAGAATTTTTTTTCCAGGGCCGGCATTATCATGTCAAGGATATAACAGGCAGAAACCAGGTTTTGATCAACAGCAATCCAATCCATTCTATCTCAAGATTAATGCCCCGGGATAAAATCTCCTTTTCTGAAAATGGTCCGGTTTTTCAATTTCTGGATGGGGGACGTCTCATAGAAGTTGTATCGGAAAAAAAGCAGATATCAGAAGAAAATTCAGATGATGAGGGTGATAAAAATAATGATGCGCCTGATTCAGTTAAAAAGGATAGAGCCTCTTTTTTAAAAACATTGTTTAAATGATACCAGGAATCTTATATTTTCCTGGATTAATCCTTAATTAATTCTATACCTGGATTAAACAGGATTCTTTTATGCTTGTTTCATTTCTTTCCACTCCTTTATAAACAGTGCTTTTCATGTTTTTGTTATAGAGAATTATAGTGATTTGTTCCTCTTTTCAATATTTTTCTCTTGATAATGCAGTATCCTTTAACTACTTATTATAATTGTTAAAAGAATAATGTATCGATTTTGGGCTATATACAGCTTTAAGATGCAATCTAACCTGTCTCACCCCGAGGTGAGAAAGGGTGGATTATGATAAAAAGGAGGTTTAAGGGAGTTATTATGCAATCCGAAAAAAGCAATTTCATATTACCCCTATTACTACCTTACCCATCATTGGATTGTATGCATTACAATATTGATCACCCTTAATTTAATAATTCATTCCACTATTACAGCAGGCCAGGGGGATGCAGCCCTACCGGTAATGCCCGGTGCGAAAGTATTGAAGCAGTCTTCAGATAAGAATAATGGCCGGCTTGTCTTTGAAATTGATCAAAAACCTGCAGTCGTTGCGGAATTTTACAGGGAAAAACTTATTAAAAGAGGGTGGCCGGATGGCACGGTAATGTCCGTACAAAACAGGTGCGGCCTTATCATCCAGCACAACGGGAGGCTGTTTGCCCTGAAAGCGGACAGCAAAAACGGCAGAACAGAATGAATCTAAAACCGGTTATGAGAAAACCAAAGCGGCCCTCAAAAAATAAGCCGGTAAGCAGTGAAAATATCCAGGTAAATGAAACCCTGTCAAGCGGAAAAGTTAACACTCACACCATGGATGCACCTCATCAGACACCTGCTGATTCAGTTCCCCGGTCAGACCAGGCATCGCCATTGCTGAATCCTGATTTCCAGATCATAGATATTGCTTACTGGCCGGAAAGGACAAGAATAAGGGTAAGGGTAAGGGTAAGGGTAAGGAAAAAAACAGCGGCAGACCGTATGAAGGAAATCTGAAATTCAGGCTGAACATGACGGATCCATACAGCCTCTGGACAGGAATATCACTGTGCCCGTATCTTTTAACACCACAGACAATGAATGGATAACGCTCTAACTGATTTCACATGGCCCTCTTCTGTTGATTATCCAACATTAAATGCCGTGGCTGCGGCAGACCCGGAGGATGCGGTTCAGGAAAATGATGAACGGAATAATCTCTTCCATAAAACAATGCGGGTGAACTGTCAGATGAATATCAAAGCCCTTTCCAACCAGCATCTGGTAATAGGTATTATAAAACATGCCAATTCATTTAATTTTCGATTACAATAATATATGAGGAGATAAAAAATGTCACGATTCTGTATAGTATGTATCTGCATGGTGATTGGATCAATAATCTTTTCCCCTTTGACATTTGCTGAAGAGGATGAAATTTATGAAAAATGCAAAAATGAGGTTCGTGCTCCCTGGTGTTATCAGGAGGCAGTTGAACAGCTTGAGGAGCCGGCTCTTTGTGAAAATATTTTAAAATACTGGCCAAAAGCGAAAGGAGTACATGGTTGGTGTTACTATCGGCTGGCTCTGAAAAATAAAGACTGCACTCTGTGCGATTATATTAAGAATGCAGATATAAAGAAAATGTGCAAGCTTGATGCATGTAAATAAAAATTATTATGAACAGGAGAAGGCTATGCGCTCTATTATTTATTTTCGTTTGCTTAAGATAAGTATATTTTTTTTATTTATTCTTTTTTCCGGATGGTGTTCTACCCTCGCTGCAGAATTCACTGCTGATCTGATCATCACATCCCCGGATTCTGAAATTGTATATGATTTAATAGTCAAAGACAACATGTATCGTATTCAAAAGGTAAAAGGCCTTGATTATATGCCTCCTTTCCCTACGATTCATAACCGTTCGACTGAAATTTCCTGGGGACTTAATCCCCAGACCAAGCAGTATGTGGAGCAGACCGACCCTTCAAAAACCATAATGACAAACCCGATTGTTGGATGGAAATTCATGCGTAAAGATCTTGAAGTCACCGCCGCAGGGGAGGAAATCATTCAAGGATACTCCTGCAAGGTTTTCGAATTCCGGCAGAAGGGAGAGTCGAGGGTGGTAAACAGGATATGGGTGGCTTCTGAGCTTGGTTTTGCCCTGAAAGAGGTCAGCTACGCTGCAAACGGAGACTCAACCATGATTTTACAAAATATTAAAAAAAATCATGTTGCTCCGGAACTGTTTAAAATACCTGCAGGGTATACCAGAGTTACTATGGAAGAACCGGCCAAAAAAAACAGCGTAGAAAAAAGTGCTCCAGCGCCCTCTAATATCGTGTTTATCCTTGATGCATCAGGCTCCATGTGGGGCCAGGTGGAAGGTACTGCAAAAATTGTAATTGCCAAGGAAGTCCTTTCAGATCTTATTAGAGACTTGCCCGATGAGAGTATTGTCGGCCTGGTGGCCTACGGGCATCGGCGCAAAGGTGATTGTAATGATGTGGAAGAGCTTATAGCTTTGGGGCCGCTTGACAAAAAGGTCATGATAAACAGAATTCAAGAGCTCAATGCAAAAGGGAAGACACCTATCAGTCGCTCAGTCAGGCTTACGGGTGAACGGATAAAACATCTTGAAGATGAAACAACAATTATACTGATATCTGATGGAAAGGAAACATGTGATCCGGACCCGTGCGGCCTTGTAAAAGACCTTAAAGGTGCCGGGATTAAATTTATCATGCATGTTATCGGTTTTGATGTTACTGAGGAAGAAAAGATTCAGCTGGAATGTATGGCAAAGGCAGGCGGCGGAAAGTACTTTACTGCTGAAAATGCCGGAGACTTTTCAACCGCAGCCAGAGAGGTGGTTAAAAAACAACCTCCGACGTATGGAATTCTTCGAATTTTAGTAACGAAGAATGATAAGCCTTTTTTCACAGCAGTTACACTCACCAACCTGGAAACAAAAAAAATATTTTCACCGGTCAGTTCTTCGGGTAAAACCGGTATTGCCGAAATAAACCTTGCGCCGGGAAAGTATACGGCTCAATTGAAAGATTCATCTGTCAGCGGCGGTAAAACACCAATAGTTAAATTGACAGATATCAATATAGTGGCAGGTGAAACAGTAGAAAAGAAAGCAGATTTTTCAGATGGCAGTCTTGTTCTCACCACATTACGTAACGGAGAGCCTTTTATCGGTCATGTTTTTTATTTTCGCCAGGGTGAGAATAAATCTTTTCGCAATGAAAACACTCAACCGGAAACAGGCCGGATAAAACGTAAATTATTGCCGGGTGTATACCGGATAGAGGTAAAGACAGAAAGTATAGCCACGAAACCGGTCGTTACGATTGATCCTGTGGAAATTTTGCCCGGCAGTACAGTTGAGAAAAAAGCTGAATTTTTCAGTGGCGAGGTCCTTGTGAAATCCAGCCTTAACGGAAAGCCCAAACATGCACCCTTTAAGATTTTCAATGCTTCCAGAAAGGAAGTTTATAGGAGCTGGACAGCAGGCCCACCTGAGGGGCAACGCCTGGTTCGACTGCCGGCAGGCACCTATAAAATAGAGATTACAACGTTGATTGACAATTCTACAAAAACTTTTGAAAATGTGAACGTTCAAAAAGGGCAATCCCAAACCCTGGAAGCAAATTTTGATTTTGGCGAGCTGGCCATTGCAGCAAAACGTAACGGGAAACCTTTCAGTACGCCATTTTATATTTTTAATAGTGAAGGCAAACAGGTACGCAGGGGCTGGACCCAGAATGGAGAACGTAAAGAAAAACTTGCAGAAGGAACCTATAGAGTCCAGGTGACAAATATAAAAGATCAGAAACAGATCATTGAATTTGAAAATATTGTTATTGTCAGCAGGGAGCTTAAGACTGTAACAGCAGAGTTTCCTGTGCAGGGCAAATAGGGGTGTAATCAGTTTGTTTGTTAATTAATACAAAAACAGGGAGTACTTTTAATGGCAATTAAAGAAGCAGCCCAGGAAAATAAAAAAAAGGATGCGATAATTATAATCATAGCGCTTTTGGGCTTTGCTCTGGTTTTTTGTGGTTTTGGCTTTTATAAATACAATATAGGCAAAAAAAATGCTTCATGGCCAACTGTTAAGGGGAAAATGATCCATTCCAGGCCAGTGCCTACAAAGGTGAATAAAAGTACGGAATACCGGTTGGCTGTTAAATACAGATACTCTGTGGATGGAAAAACATACACTGGAGATTGTATCACATCTTCTGACGGTTTTCAGAAGACCAGAAAGGAAGCCTATAAAATTCTCAAAAAGTATCCTGTGGGCGGAGAAGTTACCGTTTATTATTCTCCATCGGATCCCGGATATTCAGTTCTTAAAACCGGTGCAAATAAAAACGCTTTCATATCGTTATTCGCAGGCGCAGTTTGTTTCCTGTTAGCTGTGGCAGTAATCGTATCTGCACTTAAAAAAAAGTGACACAAAGCAAGGTATGAATATTTATTTTTTTGTATGCTTGTTAAATTCTGAATGATGATAAAACAGGTGAGGATAAATGGATTATTCTCATAAAGGGCGGTTCAAATTTTTCTGGATTTTTACCATTAGTTTCTTCTGGTTATTGTTTGCTTCCGGTTCTTCCGGTTCCGAGGGAACCTGTCTTCCAGGCAGCGATATCCCGCTGATACACGGGGGTGTTATCACTAAGTCCAAGCAGTTTCAGGGATCCGGCCGCTATGAATTAGAAACCGACATCCCGCCGGGCGAAGCCGTCGAATTCTATCACCGGGTAATGCAGGAAAAAGGATGGCCAATGGGCCAGGTCATGTCTACCGGCAACCGGTCTGTTCTGATGATAATAGACCAGGGGGACATGGTCACGGTCAAAGCCGAAAAAAAAGAGAATTAAACAAGTATGTTGCCATTATAAAAAGGTCTTCCGTTAAGGCCGCAATGAAAAAACAGGCTGAACTTTCCTCCGGCAAGGCTGTTGTACCGGCGTTAGAGAAAACAGACCGGGCAATCCCCCAACACGGAGGGAAAACCATTGAGGGCTCTCCCCTTCAGAAAGGTGATTTTATCAAGCGGTTTCCCGAAATGGACGATGAGGAGGGAGCGCCTTATCAAAAAAAGGATAACGGCAATCTGCCGGAGGATTCTTCTCCTGAGCCTGAGTCTGATAAACCGGAACCGGAAGATCCGACGGTTGACGATTCCTCCGGAAAGCCTTCTGGAGATGGACAGGGCAGTCAGAGCGGTATCCCGGATATCCTTCCGGTAACTGCCCAGATCACGGGGAAATGGAAGGTGATTACCCCGGAATATCATCGGTACGAAGGTATTCTCTCCATGCAGATCAATGGTGATATGAAAACAGACCTCTCCGCCAGCCCCTCTGTAAATAAGGACAATCGTTCATTTGTTCCATCAGTGACCTACAGGCCTGAAGGTATGCCCCTGACTTATACGTATAAGGAACAGCGCACCACTCTGAAATCGATACCTGAAGGACAGTGCCAGGATCCGGTGATGGAAGAATTCCAGGGCGGCGGTTCTGCCTTCGTATCTGACAAGTCAGTTTTACGAATCCATCGGTTTACGTCCATGGCAGCGCCTTATCTGCAGAATCTGTCTCCGGACAAACAGCAGTTTTTAGCCTCCATCAAAGGCTCAATGGCGCTTCCGGATTATTACGAACTTTTTTTAGGAGGACCGGCATCTGTAAAACGGGTGCAGGGGAGAAGGAAAGTCAGTTCCAAAAAAGAATGCAGGTATAAAGAAGTTGACAAATTTTATCTGTCAAATGATCAGGAGACGGCAGCAAAGCTTTTAGTTGTTACCGCCTTTGTCATCACCGGTCCATAATAACCATATTCACCATACTCCTGCCGTCTTTTCCCCTGACTGTCATTGTTAATACAGCACGGTCCTTTTTAAGTTGCAGCATCCCATTTTCGTTCTCAACTCTTGTTAAACAAAGCGTCCAGCCCAACCCGGTCATTGTCCTGTTATAAAAGCTGATAATTGCTCCTGCACTGTCCGGCATGTTCAGGTCCACCTGGCTGATGGTTCCCATGGATTTTTTTTTTGTTATTTCTGCCCCTTCTATAAGCAGAACTGTTTGAAGGCAGTTATGTTTTTATTGCAGATGTGGCAACCGGCGCTGCGGACCTGGGTGCCACTACCCTTGAAAAAACAACGCCTCTGGTAACCATGCATGTATCCTTTCTCAATGCCCTTGAAACCGGAACCTTCTACTTCCGGTGGCATTCAGTTGAAGGCATGGGGCTTTTGTCTTTCATTGTTTTCTGTTTCTGCACAGCCGCTTTATTTAGATATACCCGGATACTCTATGGTTTGGGTTTTTTTGTCTTTGTTGGTCTGCTTTTGTTGACCTGGACAGAGATGCTCCATTTCAAGCTGTTTCCCATTGTAACCATTTCTCTTATCAGTCTGGTGTTTTTTTCAGCATTGATCATTTTTCTGGAACATATTGCTGCAAAGGAGAAAACGCTTATCCGTCATGTGTTTTCCAGGTATGTCCCGTCAGCTGTGGTTCATCAGCTTCTGATCCATCCGGACAATCTGAAACTCGGCGGGGAGGAGCGGACGGCAACGGTTCTGTTTTTAGATATAGCAGATTTTACTGCCATTTCAGAACGTCTTGATCCTGAAGACCTGGTCGCCCTGCTCAACCATTATCTAACGGAAATGACTGCTATTATTCTGAAGCATGGGGGAATCATTGATAAATTCCAGGGGGATGCCATTATGGCTGAGTTCGGGATTCCCCTTTTCTGCGAAGATCATGCAGACCGGGCCGTGGCCGCAGGACTGGATATGCAGCGCCGTCTGGCAGAACTCAGGCAGGAGTGGCGGCAGGCGGGCATTGAGCCTCTTTACTGCCGCGTGGGGATCAATACCGGAACAATGATTGCCGGAAACATGGGTTCCAGAAAGGTGCTGGACTATACGGTAATTGGTGATACTGTTAATCTTGCATCCCGTCTGGAAGGGGCCAATAAGCGGTATGGAACCGCGCTTATGATTTCTGAATTCACCTTTAGAGCGCTTCGTTCTGACCATTACTGCATACGCATGCTGGATATCATCCAGGTTAAGGGCAAATCAAAGGCAGTAAAGGTGTATGAGGTCTATGGCTATCAGAAAGACAGCCTGCCTTTCCGGCAGAAAAATTATTGTCTGTTTTATGAGAAAGCCTTTGCTGCCTATCTTGAGAAGGATTTCAGTCTTGGGTTTGAATATTTCACCAGGGCCCTGGCGCTTATACCTGACGACAGGGCAGCAAAAAATATGCTTGTCCGCATAAAAGCGTTGTCCTGTGAAGATATTCCCCGGGATTGGGATGGATCAATTCAGCTCACCGATAAATAATACGATACATCAGGGGGATGGTCTGAGCGTTCTCTTCCAAGAATTTGAGAGAGAACCGGCAGCCTGGCACTGCCAGAGCAGATTTTCCATCAAGTACGCTTACCGTCAACCATCAGCAGACGATTGTATCTCGCCTGGCTGATGGCTGACGGTATCAGGCGGGAAAATAATTCTTGAAAAACTCCGGGGGGTCGTCAAATCTATCCCACGGTCTGCACCCGGTAAGACTTGAAGTGAAAACAGGACAATCCCCGGGCATCCTTACCCTCAACGAGATCATGGATGCTTCAAAACCCGTTGTTCTGGTGCTGGTGGACCACTGGGGGTGTTCAGAAAAATCAACAATCGAGGCAGAACTCATGGCCGATCTTGCCCGGGCCTACATGAACCATGGCATCAGCCCCGGTCAGATGGCTCTGATTTCACCCCACCGGGCTCAGAACAACACGATTCTCCATGAACTGGAGAAGAGAGAATCTGTTGAAAAACAGGGAGAAGAAGCGTTGTCCCTGCCGGTGATCGATACGGTGGAACGGATTCAGGGGGCCCAGAGGGATATTGTCATCTTCGGCATCACCTCTTCGGACCCTGATCATATGCTGGGCAGTTTTTTAAACAACCCCAATCGGCTCAACGTCTCCATGACCAGGGCGAAGAAGAAACTGATCATCATCGGCAGCAGGGCGTTTTTTTCCGCCATCCCGGACTCGGAACCCATGCTTGAAAAGAACCGCTGTTTTAAAGAGCTTTTGAACCATTGCCGGAACCACAACGCCGTGGTTCGACCTGCTGGATGGGCACCTCCTTTATGACCGCAAAAGGAGGGGAAAATAAACGATGCTGTTATTGAAAATATGCTTTCCTGGCACCATTCCGGCTTCCATGTTTACATTGGTGACAGGATCACACCTTCAGACAAAAATGGTCTTGGCAATCTGGCTCGTTACATTATCAGAGCCTGCTTCTCTCAAGAACGTATGGTTTATATCCCGGCTGAAAAATCATCAGATGGTATTGCCAAAGTGGTTTATACATCAAAAGACGGGAAAACCCGTGAAGTTTTCAATGCATTGGATTGGCTTGCCAGACTGGTGACGCATATCCCTGGCAGATATGAACATATCTTCCAAAGAAGTCAGGCAGAACTGGGCGCGTTTAATCCAGAAAATTTATGAAGTTGATCCTCTTATGTGTCCAAAATGCCAGGGTCCTATGAAAATTATCAGTTTTATCGAAGACCTTGATCTTATCGAAAAAATCATGTGTCATCTTGGGCTTTGGGGTACCCGTAATCATGATCCACCTGAACCCGCCTATTCCAACACTATCCCTGAATTGATTTATAATTTGGTATAGTCTGCATCAAGAAAAGCAAGTTCCTAATATTCGGTTATCAAGTTTTTAT
>JAWOEJ010000039.1:0-7376 GCA_046482845.1 Desulfobacteraceae bacterium
GTCAGGAACATTGAGAACCAAAGGAGATCAGACTTTTTCCCTGCCAGGCGTTGCGACAATCAAGCTGTTTGAGGACCAGTGGCCGCAGGTCGCCGATTTTTAGCCTGGCAGGGAAAAAGTCCTCCGTCGGTCGCTGTTCCTGACAGGCAACCGCTGGGGGCGGCGGTATTCAAAAAACTTGATAACCGAGTGAAAGCTGTTAGCTGAGTACTGATGGCTGACGGCTGAAGGCTTTCATATAAACACTGCGTGGTTTAAACGAAAAAATACTGACAGGAAAATACTTGTGAAGAAAATACTTATACTGGTTCTTGTCCTCTGGCTCCTTCCCTGTAAGGGACTTGCCCTTGATTATACATATATTAATATCAACAATCCCTTTATCAGAAAAATTCCTCTGGCAGTGTCAGCGTTCAAGGCCATTACAACGGGTAATCAGGAAGCTGAGCTGGGCCGGCGCGCAATGGAAATAATGGGAAATGCCCTTGATTTTACAGGATATATAAAGGTTATGGACCCAAAAGCCTTTCTTTCCTCCCCTGCGGAAACCGGTATTTCAAAATCTGATGTGGTGTTTAAGGCGTGGACATCCATCGGGGCAGAGCTGTTGATTACAGGCGGTGTTGTTCAGTATCAGAATAAAGTTCAACTTAAGTTGAGACTGTTTGACACCTTTAAGGAAAAAATGCTGACAGGTAAGGTTTATACAGGTCATAAGGACGATCTGCGGCGGATGGTTCACCGCTTCTGCGGGGAAGTGTCCCAGGTTTTAACGGGTCACAAGGGAATATTCGGCAGCAGAATTGTCTTTGTGTCAACGGTTCAGGGCAATAAGGAGATTTTTACCTGTGATTTTGACGGCCATGGTGCTGAGCAGGAAACCCATCATAAAAGCATTACTCTTTCTCCATCCTGGTCATCATGTGGAAAATGGCTGGCCTATACGTCCTACGTCAATGGCTCTCCTGATCTTTTTATAAAAAATTTAAAGGAAAAACAAGGATATACCGTCAGTTTTAAAGGGCTGAACATTACCCCGGACTGGGTTCCCGGGGAATGGTCTCTGGCTGCCTGTTTAAGTTTTTCCGGGGATCAGGAAATTTATTTGTTGACCGGAAAGGGGAAAATTATTAAAAGATTGACAGAGAGCTGGGGAATTGATGTGTCTCCGGAATTTTCGCCAGACGGTAAAAAAATGGCTTTTGTTTCAAAGCGGTCAGGCACGCCTCAGATATTTATACGGGATCTGGATGCCGGTACAGATAAGCGTTTGACCTTTCAGGGGGAGTATAATACCTCTCCGGCATGGTCCCCTGATGGAGATAAAATTGCCTATGCCGCTGCAGAAAACGGTGAGTTCAATATTAAGGTGGTTAACACAGACGGCAGCAATCTGGTTCAGTTGACAGGAGGAACAAAAGACAATGAGGATCCGTCATGGTCCCCGGACGGCAGCCTTATCATTTTTTCCTCCACCCGGGACGGGGTGTCCAGGATTTTTGTCATGACTGCTGCCGGCGGTGAGCAGCGGTGTCTTTTAAAGATGGACGGAGCACAGACGGACCCGGAATGGTCCATGGAAAATGTTTATAATTAAAGTCAATATTTTAATCTAAAGGAGGAGAGATGAGTAAAAAAATTCTGGTAAATTTGGTAATGGTATTACTGGTTTCAGGGCTTGTTTTTACTGTTTCATGTGCAAAAAAATGTGTTGTTTCCGAACCTGCTGAAGCTCAGGTTGAAACACAGGACCAGAGCGCTGAAGCTCAGGCAGCTGCCCAGGCAGAAGCAAGAACAGCAGCTGAAAGGCAGAAGGCCATAGCAGAGGAACAGATCAGGGAGGAGTCGGAAAGAAGAGCCCTGGCAGCAAAAAAGGCAGAGGAAAAAACACGGTTTGAAAATCGCAATATTCATTTTGCCTATGACAGTTCAGAGCTTACCCCCGAGGCCAGGGCAATATTAAAGAAAAAAGCCGACTGGATGAGGAACAATCCCGGTGTGACCGTTGTTGTTGAAGGTCATTGTGATGAGAGAGGATCAACTGAATACAACCTGGCTCTGGGTGAACGCCGTGCCCTGGCCGCCAGGCAGTATCTTGTTGATATCGGTATATCCGCATCCCGTCTGGGCACCATAAGCTATGGGGAGGAGAAGCCCCTTGACCCGGCACATACGCCTTCGGCATGGGACAAAAACAGGCGGGCCCAGTTTAAGATTCAGTAATCCATTGGGGACTGCGGTTCAGATCATCCATGATTTGCTTTGGGGCGGGCGGCAGTTGTTTTTCATCATTCCTGCAGCTGCCGTTCAAAACATCTCTTTGACGGGCTTGTCTCTGGACAGGGCAGTATACCCCGGGGGGACTGTTATTGTCAGTTTAGCGCCTTTGCCCCGTTCTCTGTTGTACCTGCCTGGCAGGGCAAAAAGGCCTCCGACGTTCTCGTTCCTGACAGAGCAAGCGTTGGGAGCGGCGCTATTCAAAAAAACTGGATGATCGAGTGGCAATAAATTTGAATACAGTGTTTAACTGGAGTCCGCTTATGAAACAGACTTTTTTTTTACCTTTTTTTCTTTGTGTGATCCTGCAGCTTACCGGATGCATTACACCAAATGATTTTACAGCCCTTGAAAATCGTGTTACCTCCCTTGAGATGGACCATGCAAGGCAGCTGGAACGAAGAAAAGCATCACAAAAGAACGCAGCAGCAGAACTTGCGCAGATAGAGAATGAATGTAAGACAAGTCAGGAAACGCTCAGTGAAAAGTATGCTGATCTTAAAAGCGAGATGGATAAACTAAAGGCTGATATCCGTTTTCTGTCCGGCAAAATTGAAGAATCTGAGCATGAGCTGGCAGGATACAATCAGAGTGTTTATGATGAGGGAAAAAAGAAACTTGAGCGCATTGATAAAATAGTATCTAAAAATTACCAGCGGATAAAGCAGCTTGAATCCTATATGGGATTTGAACCCTCAGATGATTTTCCCATGGACAGAGGTGAGAGCACAAAAGAGGTAGAATCAGAAGAATCTGTTTATAAACATGCAAAAAGTCTTCTGGATGATGACAAAACTGAATCCGCACGCAGGGAATTTGAAAAATTTTTATCCCTTTTTCCCGATTCTGACAAGGTAGACAATGCAAAATTCTGGATAGCTGAGAGTTACTACAGGGACAAATGGTATGAAAAGGCCATACTTGAATACCAGGCTGTTATAGAAAACTACCCCCAGGGGAACAAGGTCGCTGCTTCACTGCTGAAACAGGGATATGCCTTTGACAATCTTGGCGAAACCGCAAACGCAAGGCTGATTTTAAAGGAGCTGGTTAAAAAGTTTCCTGAATCCAATGAGGCAAAAATCGCAAGGAAAAAACTTAAAAACCCCTGAAGGTAGTAATTTGAAAGTGATCGGCATTGATCCAGGTCTTGCAGGAACAGGTTTGGGTGTGGTCAGCGGGGATGGAGGACTTCCAGTTAAATATGCATTCGGCAGTATAAGCACTGATAAAAATCAGCCCCTGTCTAGACGACTTGATCATATTTACGCCAGGACCCTGGATTTTCTTGCCGGTGAAAAACCCGATCTTGTGGTGATTGAGGATATTTTTACCCTGGATAAATTTCCACGTTCCGGCGTTCTTCTGGGAAAGGTTGCCGGCGTTCTTATGGTGGCCGCATTCAGGGCAGGGGCTGTCATTGAGGAGATAAGCGTGCGCGAAGCAAAAAAACTGGTGTCCGGGTCGGGATCGGCAGACAAATTTCAGGTGGAGAAATCCGTAAGAAATCTTCTCAATCATGATCAAAAGATCAGACCCTTTCATGCATCAGATGCCCTTGCCCTTGCCATTTCAGGGTATTATAGAAGTTTCAGGAAAAAATGATAGGATTTCTCAGAGGGTATATACTAAAGGCTGAAGCCGATGAAATTCTTTTTCTTGCCGGAGATGTCGGATATGAAGTTCTTCTGCCCGGTATTGTCAGTGAAAAAATAGCAGAAAAGGAGAAAGACACCCAGGTTTCCCTTTATATCTATTATCATCAGACGGAAAGACAGCCAAAACCTGTGCTCATAGGATTTACAACCGAGGCTGAAAAGGCTTTTTTTCAGCTTTTTATTTCTGTGGATGCCATTGGCCCTTTAAAAGCAGCCAAAGCCATGGAAAAATCCGTTTCTGAGATTGCCATGGCCATTGAGAGTCAGGATATCGATTTTTTATCCGGTTTAAAGGGTATTGGAAAGCGGACGGCCCAGAAGATTGTAGCTGCTTTGCATGGAAAAGCAGGACAATTTTTCACCGAAAACAGTCAAACACTGGATTCCTCTACAAAGCATGCAATTCCCCTTTTTATGGATCAGGTTTTGTCTGTGCTTGTGGGTCAGCTGGGGCATACCCCGGCTGAGGCCAGAATGCTGATAAAAAAAGCATTACAGCGTAATCCTTCCATCTCAGGCGCAGAGGCCCTTTTTGACGAGGTGTACAGGGAGGAACAGCCATGAATGATGGTATTATTTCCTTTTCATCTGAAAGTTCAAAATTCAGCCCGGATCACAGTTCCAGGCAGGGCAGGGAAATGATTTCACCCAAAACCCATCCCATTGACAGTCTGACTGAGGTGGTGTCGCTCAGACCCGAAGGGTTTGCCGATTATATAGGGCAGTCCGACACGGTTGAAACCTTAAAGATTGCCATCAAGGCGGCCAGGTTAAGGGGGGAGGCCATGGACCATGTGCTCCTTCATGGCCCGCCCGGGCTAGGGAAATCAACCATTTCCCGTATTATTGCCAATGAAGTGGGGGGCGCCCTTACCATTACATCCGGCCCGGTCCTTGAAAAAGCCGGAGATCTTATTGGCATGCTGACCAACCTGTCCCAGGGCGATATTCTTTTTATTGATGAAATTCACAGGCTTCCCAAAACAGTGGAAGAGTTTCTCTATCCAGCCATGGAGGATTTTGCCGTTGATTTTGTATTTGACAAGGGTCTGAATGCCCGAAGCCACCGCTACCACTTGAAACCCTTTGTTCTGGTGGGGGCAACCACACGGGTAGGGCTGCTTTCATCTCCGCTGCGGGATCGCTTTGGTATTTTCAGAAGTCTGGATTTTTACTCGGTGGAAGAACTGGTTGTCATCATCATGCGGTCAGCACGGCTGCTTCAGGTGGAAATTAACAGACAGGGGGCAGTTGAGCTTGCTGAACGGTCACGGGGAACCCCGAGAATTGCCAACCGGCTTTTAAAACGGGTCAGAGATTATTCACAGGTCAAATCCACCGGAGGGGTCACCAAAGGGGTGGTTCAGGCGGCCCTTGCCCTTGAGGGGATAGATGACCAGGGACTTACTGTTCTTGATAGAAATTATTTGACAACCATCATTGAATTTTATAAAGGAGGTCCTGTAGGTATAGAGGCTGTGGCTGCAACGCTTCAGGAGGAGACAGATACGCTGGTCGATGTGGTGGAGCCTTTTCTTTTAAAGATGGGGTTTTTAATGAGAACGTCAGCGGGCCGCCGGACTTCTGCCAGGGCCCGTGAACATCTTAGGAAGGGAAATGAACGGTGAGCGGCATTTTTAAAATCAGTTTGAATTTCAATTTAAACAGAAAAACCATGGGCCTTTTTTTTTTAGCCTCTTTAACCCTTGTGATGGTGAGCCGCATTTGTGCAGCTGAAAAATTACCCCGGAATATTGTGTTGATTCCGGATCAGGGCAGCGCAGTTCTTGTGGATAAGAGCCGTCAGAGAATCTATCTTTACACGGATGAACATGGGAAAGCCCAGAAAATGCTCTCATTTCCCTGTTCTACCGGAGAGGCCTTTGGCATAAAATCAGAATCCGGGGATAAAAAGACACCTGAGGGGGTTTATTTTCTGATGGATGAATACCATGACAGGTATCTTTCCCCTGTTTACGGCAAAAAAGCCTTTCCCACGGATTATCCCAATTATATGGACAAAAGAGCCGGCCGCAACGGCAGCGCCATATGGCTCCACGGCACCAACAAAAATCTTAAGCCCATGGATTCCAACGGGTGTATTGCAATGAACAACAATGATATCCTTGCCCTGGCTGAGTATATCATCCTGAAGCAGACCCCGGTGATCATTGCGGATAAAGTTGTTTTTAAAGATCAAACGGAAATTGATCTATTGAAAAACAGAATGCTGGCTTTTATTGACCTCTGGACAAATGCCCTGGAAAAAGGGGATTACCATGATTATCTCAGCTTGTACGGTCCGGAATACTTTCCCGGGATCAGCTGGTGGCCTCAGTGGCAACAGCTGCGGATCAAAGCCCGGGAAAAAAAGGCTGATTTTTCACTTTTTCCGGATAACGCGGGTATTTACATGGAAAAGGAGATAATTGTTGTTCATTTTACGCTGGGAATTGACTGCGGAAACCAGACCAGGTCAGCTGGGACTCACCAGTTTTTCATTCGAAAGCATGGGGATTCCTTTGTAATTACAGGAGACAGCGCTGAAAAAACAGATAAGTCAATGCCAGGGGAAACGCCTTTTTTCGTGACTGCAGCCTCTGAACTTTTGAACCTGGCAGGAGACTTGTTTCAGGTCAGATCCTTTGTAAACAGCTGGATCAGGGCATGGTCATCCAAAAACATGGAAAAATACAATGAGTGCTATTCAAAAAATTTTTATTCCGACGGGATGAACAAAAAAGAATGGGTGGACAGAAAAACAGACCTTGCAGAGATGTATTCCTATATAAAAGTTACGGGCAGAGATTTCAACATAAAAGAAGGACCGAGAAAAAGTGTTGTTACCTTTCTCCAGGATTATAAATCCAGCGGATATTCTGCTACAGGAATAAAAAAACTTGTTCTGGTAAAAGAGGAGGATGTGTGGAAGATTTCTCAAGAGAGCTGGAGAAAGAGATAAAGGCCCATACCCGGCCGGTTCAGAAAAAGCGCAGGATAAAATCCAGCCTTTTTTTTATGGATGAGTTTGGCACGATTAAATCGGCTTTCTGGATAAAAGGGGCATCATGGTTTTTATTTGCTGCATCACTTGCCCTGCTTTTGACCTCAGGTTTTTTTTATTATCTTTACAGGGATTTGCAGACAGAAAACAAAAGGCTTATCAAAACCCTTGCCGCTGTTGAAAAAAAATCAGACACCCTGGCAAGGGAAAAAGAACTTATCATGGCCCGTCTGGTGCTGGACGGAAAAAATATTGAAGAGTATTTAAACATTCAGCTTCCCGCAGAACCGAAAAATACTGATGCGTCCGGCAGAAAGCCTGGCAAACCTGACAGTGAAGAATTAAGCGGCGACCCGGCAAAAAAGGAAGCTGCAGCAGCAGATCAATCTGCTGTGAAAGAAAAAAAAACAGAAAAAAAGCAGGCTTCAGCAAAGTCG
>JAWOEJ010000176.1:0-21031 GCA_046482845.1 Desulfobacteraceae bacterium
TTCAGGTCAGCCGATACCGCTTTAATAGTCCATAAAAAAGGGGTAATGCAGCTGTATGAAATTTCTTTTGCACAGGATGTGAATGCCTTGAAAAAAGATATCCAGCGGGCCGAATCCCTTAAGCGGTACACGGCCCTTTTTCAGCCCTGGCCGGAATTTAGTTCCGCCTTGTACCGCTGCCTGCTCCAGGATCTTTTTGCCCACAACATAAGAACCCGGCAGGAGTTTTATGATCACGCCGATACGGTGATCCCAGGCCTGCACAAGAAAGGGGCCGATTTTATTAAAAAAACTGAAGATCTCTGTCAAACTTATGAAACAAGTCTTGCAACCCTTAAAAAATTGATTCTTAAACATCAGAATCGTCCCAGGGTGTTAACCTTGATGGAGTCTCTCAAGCATCACCTTGTCAGCCTGGTGCCTGCCAATTTTTTGGACATCTATTCACCTGCCAGAATAGACCCCCTGTCAACCTATGTCAGAGGCATATGTATCCGTGCGGAACGGGGCGCTGCAGAACCGGTAAAGGATGAGAAAAAGCAGCCCCTTGTAGAAAAATATACCAGAAAGCTCGATCATATGCTCAAGGAGCTCAATGAAACCTCTTCCCGTGAAAAGGCAGACGCCGTGGAGGATTTTTACTGGATGATTGAAGAGTACAAAATTTCTCTGTTTGCCCAGGAGTTGAAAACCAGCATTAAAATTTCCCCCCAGCGGCTGGATAAAATGTCCAGAAAAATAATGACAATGATTTAAACGGCGTGAGGGACCATGATACTGTTTTCCTGGGTATACAGTACCCGGCTATCGTTGTTTCCTTCTTAAAAACCGACCGTCAAATTGAAAGTCCATTGGGTCTCCTATGGTTATTTTTGAAAAATCAGGGTGGTGTGGATTGATAAGAAAATTGCTCTCTATTGGAACAACGACACTGGGAACTTCTAAAATAAGGGCAGCGTTTTTTTTCACCCACTCATCGCCAAATGTACGAGACGCCGATCCAATGGGTTTTTGGTCCCAGTCACCGGGAATTTCCACATCAGAATCAACCAAAGAAGCATCAAAACGGACAGGAATAGCCTGGAAGAGATGGAGAAGGTAAGAAGGGGATGCAGAAAGTGTGTTTACAAGGATCTCCATAGCTGCAAGGGATAAACTGCTTGCCGTATATACAATAGGTGTTCCCTTTGAGTTCCATCGGCCTCCGTATCGTCGTGGACCTTCGCCGCTAAAAGCGGATTGTACATACCTTGATTTTACAAGGCGCCAGGATGTGATGATCAAGAAAAGACTCCATGTTCAATTCTTCCAAGCAGATCTTCAACTTCTCTGCCGCCTATCTCAGTACTGGTGAAGTGCAGGGGCGTTTTTCCCTGGAAATACTCTAATGGCTCATTCAACCATTTTTTAGCAATATCCTTGTCTTCAAAAACCTCCTTTGCCCGGCAAAAAATACGAGATATCCTGTCAACTCTTTCAGATTCATTTTTACTTAATCGACCCGACTTCTTTCTCTGGGCCAATGTGCTATGTCCAATACCGACTATTTTTCCCATTTTCTTCTGGGATAACTCTAGAGCACATCGGATTTTATCAAAATCAGTAAAAGGTAATCCAGACTCTATTGACTGGATCTGTGAAAATAAAGGTCGATTCTCCATAATAAGCCTCCTTTTTCTTGTTTTGTATAAATAATAATCCAAATTTGGAAGCCAGTCAAGTTTCCGGATCATTGCTTCAGACTTTTCTTTTTTTTTTGATTGCATTGGTATTCATTGTCATCTGACATCTGAAATTTTCAAGTACCGGAAATCTGTTGATAAGCGTATCCTGTTCCTGCCTGAGTTTATATGAAAGCCATCAGCCGTCAGCCAACAGTACTCAGCTAAAAGCTAACAGCTAAAAGCTAAAAGCTAACAGCTTCCATGCTTCGTTGTGTCCGCCAGGACATGGGGGTTATATGAAAGCTTTGGTTGAAACCCTGTATTTTTCTTGATCAAAGGGGAGAACTATTGTAGGATATTTCTGTTTTATACCCAGAAATGCTTAAACATGAAACATTGTAAAGGTTAAATTATGCAGGAAATTCGTTTTCACGGCCGTGGCGGACAGGGAACCGTCATGGCTTCTGTTATACTGGCAAAGGCCTTTTTCAAAGCAGGCTGTTATGTCCAGACCTTTCCCGTATTTGGCGTTGAACGCAGAGGCGCTCCGGTTGAGGCATATCTGAGGCTGGCTGAGACAAAGATTCTTGTTCGCAGTAATGTTTATACGCCTGATCATGTGGTTGTTCAGGATATCAAGCTCTTAAGCACCGTGGATGTTACAAAGGGCCTGAAACCCGGAGGATGGATTTTGCTTAATGCCCGTGACGTTCCCGATGCTCCCCAGTTAAACGCCTATAAGGTCGCCATTGTGGATGCAGGCGCCATAGCACAGAATAATAATCTGGGCACAAGAACCCAGCCGATTATCAACACTGCCATGATCGGCGCATTTGCCAGGATCATGGAAAATCCACCCATGGATGCTGTTAAAGAGGCAATTTTCCAGGAACTTCCAGTAAAACAAGAGGAAAACTATAAGGCAGCCCAGGCCGCTTATAAGGCGGTTCAGATACAGCGAACAATGAATTGACAACGGGTTAACCGGTAATTGATTAAGGGAATACAATGGGATCACAACAAGCACATTTAGAGGATGTACCTTTATATATTTCAAAATCCAATATTTCAACCCGGAGCAACAAAACAGGTTCCTGGCGGTTTGTATGTCCGGTATATGATGAAAAAACAGCCCCCTGCAGCAGCAGATGCCCGGCTGGCGAAGATATTGCCCGTGTGGAAATGCTGGCTGCAAAAGGAGAGTTTCTTGGGGCATGGGAAACCATTATCCGTGAAAATCCGTTTCCAGCTGTGTGCGGCCGGGTCTGTTTTCACACATGCGAGCAGGCGTGCAACAGGCGGGAATTTGACCGGGAAGTGGGAATTCATAACCTGGAGCGTTTGGTCGGTGATATGGCAATCAGGGAAAATTATCAGGTTCCCGGGGATCTTACCCCCGCGGCACAGAATTCACCCCAAAAACATATCGCCATAGCCGGTTCAGGCCCTTCCGGTCTGGCAGCGGTGTGGTTTTTGTCAATGCTCGGTTATTCGTGCGATATTTTTGAATCAAAAAATGAGCCGGGGGGAATTCTGCGCTGGGGCATTCCTGCTTACAGGCTTCCCCGTGATATATTAAAATACGAGATAAACAGGATTGTTGACAGGGATTTAAACAATCAGGACATTAAACTATTCTGCAATACCCCTCTAACAGAGGAGTTAATTGATAGCCGTTCAGATCGTTATGATGCTGTTTTTATGGGGTGCGGTTATGGAAAATCTCTGGAAATGGGCATTGCAGGCCAGGAAAACGCCTTTGACGGCCTTGAATTTCTCCATGATTCAGACACATGCAAGGCAGATAAAGGCCGGGGATTAACAGCGGTCATCGGCGGCGGTAATACAGCCATTGATGTGGCAAGGTCATTGAAAAGAACCGGAGCAACGCCTGTCATAGTCTATCGCCGAAGAAAACAGGATATGCCTGCCTTTGCCCATGAGATTGATATGGCCCTTGAGGAAGGTATTGAACTCATGGAATTGTTTTCCCCGGTTGCCATTGAGAAAGATAAAAGCGGATATATACTCACATTACAGAAAATGAAACCTGTTGATATGGAGACAAAAACCGGTCGGACAAGGGTTGCGCCTGATAAAGCCCCCCACCGGACCCTAACCGTTGACAGGGTGTTTACCGCAATCGGGGCAGCGCCTGAGAAAGACTGGTATCTTCCTTCTGAAGATCAGGATCATATCATCAAGCTCAGCCACTGCACGTTCTGGGAAAAAGAGTTTCCTGTGGTTTTTGGCGGCGATCTTACGTCTCCTGTTAAAAGCGTAGCCCATGCCATTGCATCCGGCAAGCAGGCAGCCATTGCTCTTGATACCTATTTCAGACAGGGTACAGAAAAAATACTTGAAAATATAAATAATTCCAGGGTGGGAACCGGTCAGTCCCTTTCAATGGAAATATATCTTCAAGGAAAACGAAAAGAGCGCAATCCCCATGTTGTTTCATTTCAAGAGATTAACACGGATTATTTTTCAGAAATCCCAAAAAATGAGCCAAATGTGCTTTCTCCGGATCACAGGGCAACCTGCTTTGATGAAGTTGAAAAAGGATTGGACAGGGAAGCTGGCATAAAAGAAGCCCTGCGCTGTTTTAACTGCGGAATATGCAATGACTGCGATAACTGCCGGGTGTTCTGTCCGGATGCGGCTGTTGTTGTGAATAAAAAGCGGTATATTGATCTGGATTACTGTAAGGGCTGCGGTATCTGCGTTGTGGAATGCCCCCGTAATGCCATGAGTCTGGAGGAGGAGAAACCATGAGAGAAGTTCTGGAAGGAAGTCACGCTGTATCTGAAGCTGTCAGGCTTGCAAAGGTTCAGGTCATGTCAGCATATCCCATTACCCCGCAGACCCATATTGTTGAAGCGCTGTCTGAATTCTGTGCAGACGGGAAAATGGATGCCCGTTTTATATGCGTTGAAAGCGAACATTCAGCTATGGCCGCTGTTATCGGGGCTGCCAGCGGCGGGGCGCGAACTTTTACCGCCAGTTCATCCCAGGGACTTGCCCTTATGCATGAACTTCTGCACTGGGCTTCGGCAGGCCGTCTTCCCATTGTTATGGCAGAGGTAAACCGCGCACTTGGCCCTGGATGGAATATCTGGATGGACCAGACAGACAGTCTGGCCCAAAGGGATACAGGCTGGATTCAGCTTTACTGCGAAGATGCGCAGGAGGTCCTGGATACCACCCTTCAGGCCTACAGGCTGGCTGAAAGCATTAATCTGCCGGTTATGGTGGTGCTGGATGCCTTTTTTCTCTCCCATACATACGAGCCTGTTGATATTCCTGATCAGGAGAGGGTTGACAGGTTTCTGCCTGCATTTCATCCCAGAATCCGGCTGGATACGTCTTCTCCCTTTGCATTGTATCAAATGGCGCCGCCAGCCGTTTACATGGAAATGCGCCGTGATATTCAAAAGGCCATGGAACAGGTCCCTGCACATTTTGAACGGGTTGAAGATGAATTTGAAGATATTTTTCACCGAAGATACACCCCTGCTGATGCCTTTTGCTGCGAAGATGCGGACATAATCCTGGTAATGGCAGGAACAGCCGCCAGTACCTGCCGTCAGGTGGTTATGGATCTCAGGGCCAAAGGGGAAAAGATCGGACTGGTCAAA
This sequence comes from Desulfobacteraceae bacterium, assembly GCA_046482845.1. GTDB lineage: Bacteria > Desulfobacterota > Desulfobacteria > Desulfobacterales > Desulfobacteraceae > DATFJZ01. The sequence goes on from JAWOEJ010000176.1 coordinate 5,303, forward strand.
TTAAAGATGTTCAGGCCCTTTCCAAAAACACTTTTCCGCAACATCCTGGAAAATGCAGAAAAAATCGCGGTTATTGACAGGAATTTCTCGTTTGGCGCATCCGGCATATTTGCCCAGGAAATCCGGGCCGCCATGTACAACCATTCCAGACGTCCTCCCGTATTCGGCTATATTGCCGGGCTGGGCGGCAGGGATGTAACCCCTGAACTGCTTGAAAAGATTTATTATACAACTAAAAATACGGCTGAACCAGAAAACGAGAGTGTGTGGGCAGGCTTGAAGGAGGAGGTCTAACATGACAGGAATTGATATGCCTCAAAGAGATTTAATGCACTCCGGCCATGTAGGATGTCCGGGGTGCGGCGCCACCATTGCCATGAAGTTTGCACTTCAGGCCCTTGGGAAAGAAACAATCATGGTGATCCCTGCCTGCTGCTGGGCTATTATTGCAGGGCCCCATCCCCAGAGTTCCCTTGAGGTGCCCATACTCCACACAGCATTTGAAACAGCAGGCGCAGCCTCAAGCGGTCTGCGTGCGGCCCTGGACATGCAGGGAGACACAAAAACAACAATCGTGGCATGGGCAGGAGACGGAGGCACCTTTGATATTGGGTTTCAGGCCCTTTCAGGGGCAGCAGAGAGAAATGAAGATTTCATCTATGTATGCTATGACAACGAGGCTTACATGAATACAGGGGTTCAGCGCAGTTCTTCAACTCCTGTGGGCACCCGGACAACAACCACTCCGGGACAGGGATGGAAGCAGACCCGGAAAAAAAATATAGTCGAAGTTCTGGCAGCCCACAGGATCCCATATGCAGCCACCGCAAACATAGCCTTTCCCGATGATATGATCCGCAAGTTCAAGAAAGCAAAAGACATGAAAGGCGGAACCCGCTTTATCCATGTTTACGCGGCCTGTCCCACAGGCTGGCGCATTCCTTCTGAAATGTGTATAAAGGTTTCAAGACTTGCGGTACAGTCAAATTTTTTCCCGCTGTATGAAGTGGAAGACGGTGTTAAATATACCCTGAACCATAAGGGGAATAAATCTGTGAAAGACTATATGAGTATCCAGGGAAGATTCAAGCACCTCACAGATGAGGATTATGCAGATATCCAGGAAATGGTTGACGGGGACTGGGATCTTTTAAACCGCAGGGTTACAGGTGGCTGATGGCTTTCATTTTTTGTTGTGCCGGGTCAATGATCATGGGCCGGCCATGCCGGTTAAACCTTATCCTGAATCCAGCTCTTGAAAGGGAGTGGGAATAAGCCTGGATATACAGTATGGTTTTTTTTATGGGGTGTAATATATGAATATTGTACTGGCAGAAGACAATCCCGCTGTTATGCATCTTTATGCACAAATACTTGAGAATACACCTTATACCCTTTTTTTTGCAGAAAACGGGGTTGATGCCTTTGCGCAGTATCTTAAAACCAATTCCAGGATGGTGATTACAGACTGGACCATGCCGGAAATGGACGGCATTGAGCTTTGCCAGAAGATAAGAGAACATAAAAGTTCCCATTATACCTATATTATTTTTGTGACATCAATGGACCGGGAAAAAGATGCAGTCATGGGTCTGGATGCCGGTGCAGACGATTATATAAAAAAGCCCTTTCATGCAGAGGAGCTTCTGGCCAGAATAAGGTCAGGGGTGAGGATTCTTGAACTTGAGGACCGGGTTCTGCTGAGCTGCGAAGAGCTTCACAAGGCCGAGCAGATGGCATCCCTTGGACGGCTGGCTGCCGGCATTGCCCATGAAATCAATAATCCCCTGGGGTTTATTACATCCAATCTTGAGATCCTCAGGGCATATCGTGAGGATCAGCAGAATTTTATGGAAAAATGGCGTGATTTTTATAGATTTCTGGAAAAAAAATCTGTCGTGGATGAAGAAATAAAGAAACAGGCCGATCATATAAAGAAGTTTGAAGATGAAAATGAGCTTGCCTATATTATGGATGATTTTCAGGATCTTTTGACTGAGAACCTGGAAGGCGTTCAGCGGATTGCAGATATTGTAAAAGACATGAAGGCCTTTGGCCGTCCAGGAGATGATTCTCTGGTCAAAAGAGTTGATATAAACAGGGAGATAGAAACGACTGTGAGAGTTGTGAAGCAGGACGTTTCTTTTAATTATCCAATACACATGGATCTGGGGGATATCCCGAAAATTGAATGCAGACCTGCTCATCTGAATCAGGTGTTCTACGCCCTTCTGGCCAATGCCGCCCATGCAACCCGGAAAAAAGGACGGGTCAGAATACTTACCCGGGCAGAAAACAACCATCTGAGAATTATGGTGTCGGACAGCGGTGAGGGAATTCCATATGAAGTTCTGCCAAAGCTGTTTGATCCCTTTTTTTCAACAAAGGAAGTTGGAGAAGGAAAGGGGATGGGGCTGAATGTGGCCTATCACGTTGTAAAAAGTCATGGCGGACGAATTAAGGTGAAAAGCGATTATGGGAAGGGGTCTGTTTTTACACTGCTGCTTCCCTTACAATTTGAAGAAACCGCTTCTTTGGATAAAAAGGATGAATTGGAGACTTGAATATGGCGGAAAAAATGAATCACAGGGTTTTGATTGTTGATGATGAAGAGGCTGTGGGAAAAGCCATCGGCAGGCTTTTGAAAAGGGCAGGCACTGATTTTGTTTATGCCCGGTCTGCTCAAGATGCACTTGAAACCATCAAAGCTGCAGAATTCCCCTTTTCAGTGATTCTTTCCGACCAGAGGATGCCGGGTATGAAAGGATCTGAGCTTTTGGAAAAAACCAGGGAAGTATCTCCTGATACCATTCGGTTTCTGCTGACTGGATATTCAGATGTCAATGCATTGACTGAAGCGGTGAACAAGGGGGCGATTCAACGCTATATCTCCAAACCCTGGGATAACAGGATGCTCCTTGACATGGTCAGATCAGCCCTGGATCAGTTTGAACTCCTCCAGGAGAACAAAAGGCTTTTTGATCTTGCCAGGGAACAGAAAAAACAGCTCTATAAGCTCAATTGTGATCTCAAGGACAGCACGGCCCGTCACAAAAAGACCCTGGCCCTTTTAAACAAAGAAATGGCTGACCTGAACCGGCAGTCGGCAGAAGAGTTAAAAACCAGGGATTTTCTCGGTGAAATTGAGGCGGTTTTAAAGGTGGAAAATATGCTGACAAGTGAAAAGATCAACAAACTCTGGGCCGCAGCCATAAGTGAGCTTTTTGAACAGTTTCAGGACATTGCCGCCAGAAACGGGTTTGAAATACCTGAAAATTTGTTGTACTCAAAGAATGATCAGTGAAAAACCATGCCCCTGGCAGTCTGATTTTCTGACTGTTTAGGCGTTGTACAAGGGAAAACAATGGGTTATCGTAAAATGAACAGTATTCTTTTAGTGGATGATGAAGAATCTGTTTTAAAAATATTGAGACGGTTTTTTAAAAAAAACGGTTTTCAAAAGGTGGTTTCCGCCTTAAACGGAGAGCAGGCCGTCAAAATTCTGGAAAATGATGACAATGAGTTTTTTCTGATTATCTCGGATCAGAATATGCCGGGCATGAGCGGAGATACCTTTCTGGAAAAGAGTCTTTTTCTAAGTCCTGAATCAAGGCGGATTCTCATGACAGGCCATTCAGATCTTGAAGCCCTTGCCAATGCAGTTAACCGGGGAGAAATTCATCAATATATCCTAAAGCCGTGGGACAACAATGATCTTTTATTAAAAGTAAAGGGCGAGTATGAGATTTATAAAAAAATTCAGGATAGAAAGCGTTTGTTCAAGGTAACCCGGCATCAGACAATAACATTGTACCGGTTTGCATCTCAGCTAAAGAAAGAAGAAAAGGCTTTTAGAGAAAGAATTGAACTTAAAAAACAGGCGGTTGAAACCGCTAAAGAGGAATTGATCTATGCAAAAAAAAGGGCTGAACAGGAAAGTCTTTTTCCGGGATTTGATCAATTGCTGTCCAGAACCATTAATATCAATCCGGAAAATATGGCCAAAACCTTTTTTCTTGTAAAAAAAGAATTTTACAAGATGATAAGCCAGATTGCAGAAAAATATCAGATAGCGTTTGTTCCAGAAATTTCAGACATTGATGCGGTTTCAATAGAAGACAATACCTATGAGATTATTGATCAGATCCTGGAAATCCTTATGCTGAAAATGGAATCAGATCTGAGTGCAATGAACCGGGACAAAGAAGAAAGCTTTTCCGTAGATCAGTATAAAACAGTGCCTGCTTTTGAGAGCCTGGCTTTAAATGACGGGTATATTACACAACAGGAGTTTGAAAGGGCAAGGGAAACTGTTTTAGATAAAAGCAGAAAAAGTTCTGACAGTGCTGAACATGCCATGGATAAACGACTCCTTGACATGGGATTTCTTTTGAGAAATGAGGTAAGCCAGATTTATGCCAAGCTCTTTCTCATTGAAACCCGGCTGCTGGACAGAAAATTTGTTGAAGCACTTTCAGACAAAAACCTTATTTCTGAAAAGGATGCAGAAAAGGCGTTTTTAAAGCAGCTGAACTTTTTTGAGGAGAACAGAACGGTAAAAGCTGTTGCAGATATACTGGTTGACGAGCATCTGCTCAGTTCTGAAAACAGAGATGAATTGTATTCAGAACTTGACAGAGCAGGCAGAAAAGCAACGGCCGATGTTGAAATGTCTTCTGATTTTTCATCGGACTATGGTGCGTATGTTGACCTTGAAATTTCAAAAGACCTTTTGCGGGCCTGTATCAGGATTCCTATGTGCATCCATGGTGCTTCAGACATTGAACCGATAAAGGCCCTGATAAAAAAACGCGGCATCACCTACGGGATTGTGGATGATATTGTAATCAAGGGATTTCTCCAGAATGTAAGCAGTGATCAGGAGGCCTTTGTTGTTGCAAAGGGGGATGACCCGGATTACGGTGAAAATTCCCGTATTGTTTACCATTTTAGTACAGAAAAGAAAAAAGCCGGGGCGATTGCACAAGACGGTTCCATTGACTTCCGGGAAACCGACAGATACACCTGTGTCAAGGAAGGCGCGCTTTTAGCGGAACTGATTCCCGGTAAAAAAGGAAAACCGGGCCGGGATGTGTTTGGGGAGCCTGTTCTGGTAAAAGAGGTTGACCATGCGGTGTTGCGATCCGGGGAAGGCACTGCGTTGTCCAAAAACGGTTTGAGACTTTATGCAAAAATTACAGGCCAGCCAAGTGTTGACCACAGGGGTGTTATCTCTGTTCTGGACGAGCTCCATGTAAAGGGGGATGTGAATTTTAAAACCGGCAATATCAATTTTAAGGGCAATGTGGTTGTAGACGGGGTGATTACTGAAGGATTCACAATTGTATGCGAGGATCTTATAGCAAAGGGAATAGACGGCGGCATAGCCTTGATTTCTGGAGATCTGAATGTGTCAACAGGTATTGTAAATGCCGTGATTGAAACCAGGGGAAATATTCAGGCCAAGTACATCAATCATTCAACCATCAGCGGGTTTGGAGATGTGTTTGTCACCCGGGAGATAATGGGGTCCCATATCACAGTCAGCGGGGAAATCAATAATAAGACCGGCAGAATTACTTCATCTTTCCTGGCTGCAAGAAAGGGCCTTGATGTGCGACAGATCGGTACGGAAAAAGCAGAACGGTCCACCATCAGGATGGGGGTGAATGATCATATCAAATGGCTGGAAGGCCAGTTTGACAAAAAAGCGGCTGCTGTTCAAAAAGACCTTGATATAATAGTACAAAAGAAATCCGTTTACGATGATAAAAATATGAAGCTGCATATTGAGATAGCCAATCACACCTTTTCGCTGGAGAAGGCGGTAAAAAAGAAAGAAGATCTTAAAGCCCGGATGGCCAATATCAGAGACAGCAGCTCTGAAATAAACAAAACAGCCGAAAAAACAAAAAAAATTGATGAAATTATTAAAGATGTCGAAAATAGAATAAACGATATATTTAAGGAACAGGATGAACTTTCAGGCAGGATTCATTCCTATGAAGAACAGATCAAGGGGTTGAAACTAAAGCGTGACAGTATAAATGCCGAAAAAGAGGCTTCCATGGAATTTCTCCAGCTTGATGATCCGGCTGCTGTGCTCAAGGTGAATTACATGATACATGCAGGCACAAAAATATCAGGAACAGCGGCAGCAATGATTGTGAAGCGGGATACCATGAAATCAAAATTCATGGAAATAGATTCAGCCTCTCCGGATAACAAAGAGGAAAAAGAGATTGTTCATCAAAGCCTATAACCTTGCAGCACAGAAAGGCCCCTGGCGTTTTTGCTTCAGCACAGCAGGCTGACGGGTCAGATGCATCAGTATACTGGAGACAAGATGGATGCAAAAGGTAAACACAGAGTACTTGTAGTGGAAGCCAGTGATAAGTTGAGGCAGCGGCTTGATACGGTTTTAGTTTCCCAGGGGTTTGAAGTGACCTGCGAAACCACAGCGGCTTCGGCGCTTGAACGACTTGCCAGCGCTGAACCGCTTTTTTATACCCTGATTGTTTCAAGTTATCAGATGCCTGAAATGAAAGGGGATGAGATCCTAAAAAAAGCAGGAGAGGCAGCTCCAGAAACCTTAAGGATGCTGATTGCCGATGCGTCTGATTTTGAGACCATGGTAAACGCCGTGAATATCGCAGATGTTCACGCCTGTTTTCTTCTGCCTGTCAATGAAACCGATTTTGTTGTTCAGGTAAACCAGTGCTGTGATCAGTTTGAAAAGACCAGAGAACTTGAAAACCTGAAAAAGATGACCCGGCGCCAGAACAGACAGATGTTTAAAATGGCAGAGGAATTAAAAAAAAAGGATACGCTTTACAGGAAAAGAATAAAAAAAATAAAACAGCAGATCAGAATCCATAAAACCGCCCAGAGGAATAATGATAAGAATAATGAGAAAAATGAAGACAGTCCGGATCTTGTTTCTCTTGAAACCCTTTTGTCGAAAAACGGGATTGTGTTTACCTCTGAAAATCTGGAAGCAGAATTTCTGTCCATGGCAGACCAGCTTAAAATAGTTTTTACCCGGGTGTTGAAAAATTCCAGTGGCAGCATGGAAGCCTTGGATTTCCCCCTGGTGCTGAAAGAAGATTCTAATGATAAATCCCTTTGTGAAAAAGCAGTTCAGCTGATGTCTCTTTTTTTTATGCTTATGGATGATCAGAAAAAAGCAGCTTCACAGGAAAGTGACGGCTGCTCCAGGGTAGAGGATATGCTGGAACTGACCCTGTCGGACAATAGAACAAAGGCCTTTGTCAGGATAAAAACCTACAATCCTGATATGATTACTGTGGACAGCATAAAGGATTTCCTGGACGAGCAGGAGATCAGATTCGGTCTGGCTGATGATAAATTGATTTCAGCCTGGCTGGCAGATCCCCTCCGGCAGGACAGTGCCTTTGTTATTGCCGAGGGAAAAAGTCCAAAACTGCCAAAAAATGCAGAAATTTCCTATTCTTTCCCCACAGATTATCTAAAGGCAGGCAGGGTGAACAAAGACGGAAGCATTGATTTCAAGGAAAGGGGGGATATACCTTTTGTTGAAAAAGGGATGCTGCTTGCCTCAAAGCTGCCTGCAGAGGAAGGGGTGCCAGGAAGAGATGTGTATGGTATGGAGATCCCCGTTTCTAAAGCATCAGATTTGCTTTTCAGCAGTGGAATCGGAACGATAGTGTCTGAAGACAATCTTAAGATCTATGCAGATAATGATGGTCAGCCTTATTTGGATCCCATGGGTGTTGTTTCTGTTTTTCCTGAGTTGAATATAAAAGGGGATGTGGGGTTTGAAACAGGTAATATTAAATACAACGGCAATATCGTGGTGCATGGGATTGTAAAGGAAGGCTTTTCTGTGAAAGGGGCCTCCCTGACTGTTTCCCAGATTGAAGGGGCTGAAATTGAACTTACCGGTGATCTCAATGTCTCGGCCGGTATTATTGATGCCCATCTGATAAAGGTCCAGGGCAGTGTTCAGGCAAAATACGTGAACAATTCAAAAATTGAAGCGTTTGGAGATCTGATTGTTCAAAAGGAGATCATTGATTCGGTTGTTCTGCTGTCAGGGGCATGTGTCAATACCCAGGGCAAAATGCTGTCTTCAGCAATTACAGCCAGGAAAGGCGTGTATGCCGGACAGATAGGGACGGATATGTCACAGCCGGTAAAAATAAAGGTGGGGGGTGAGGATCATATAAATTTTCTTATGGCTCAGGTGAAAGACAGGCTTGACAGAAATCTCAAGGCATTGGAGAAATTAAGGGCAGATATATCAGACCTGGAAGCCGAGGATAAGGAGCTGAATGTAAAAATTACAGAACAGGCTTATCTTCAGGACCGTACCCAGCTTGAGCTGGATGCAGTAAAGGAAAAATTGTCTGGCCTTAATGTTTCGGGTAATGTGAGCGCGGTTCAGAAGGTAACAAAGGCGGCAGAAAAGATGCACAGGATGATAAAACAGGCTGAAGACACCATAAAGGGGTTCTTCAGCCGTCAGGATTCCGTTGCAGATGAGATTTCCGGGAAAAAAAAGAAAATCAAAGCAATTGAAAAGTCAAATAAAACCCTGGTGTATAAGAAAAAAGGATTACGGGAGTTTTCAGAAAAAAGCGAGCCTCAAGCAGAACTGAAGATAAACAAACGGGCCATGCCGGGAACCATAATAAAGGGCCCCCATTCTTCAGTGACCCTAAAGGACCCAGTTTCAAGATGTATTATCCGGGAGGTGAAAAAGCATTTTGAAGATGACCATGGCACTGGCTTTTATGAAATGGAGACGTCCTTTCTATAAATCGGCATCTGTTTTTGAAAGCCATCAGCCTTCAGCCATCAGTACTCAGCTAACAGCTAACAGCTTTCATGCTTTATATGAAAGCCATCAGCCATCAGCCATCAGTACTCAGCTAACAGCTAACAGCTTTCATGCTTTGTTGTGTCCGCCAGGACATGGGGGGGATATGGGATATTTGTTTCGTTTAAGACAGCCTTGATGGTAGATGTGCTCTTTTTTTTTTAACACTGTAAGCGCTTCTTTTTTTTGAGTTTCACTGAGTTTTCCAGAGCTTAATATTTTTTTAATGGACTGTATTCTGAATTTGTCCAGAGAGTGCATGCCTGACAATTGATCGCTGTGTCCGCCCCGTTTAACAATACACGGCCGGTCTATGAGAAAGACAGGGTAAGTAACAGCGGTTCTCAGCCAGAGGTCATAATCCTCGCAGGCAGCAAGGCTTTCATCAAACAAACCAATGATATCAAAAAAACGGCGACGCATCATCACAGCAGATGGGCTGACAAGGCAGAGGTGCAGGGAGGGTTCAAAAATCATTCCAGATGGTTTTTTGTGTTTTTTTTTAGGATTGACCCGTCTGCCATTTCTGATCCAGATTTCCTCTGTCTGGCAGATAATGGCATTTGGACTGGCCTTGAAAAAGTCAATCTGGCAGGCGGTTTTGTCAGGAAGCCACAGATCGTCGGAATCAAGAAAGGCAATAAATTCTCCTCGGGTATTTTGAATGCCGAGATTTCTGGCCGCACTCACTCCTTTGTTTTCCTGCTTTAAAAGAATGATCTGGTCCATGAACGGCTCAAGCACATCCCTGGTGTTGTCTGTGGAGCCGTCATCCACCACAATGATTTCGACAGGCTGGTATGTTTGATCCAGTACGGATTGAACTGCTTCTGCAATGATCCATCCCCTGTTGAATGTTGGGATTACAACTGAAACAAGGGGGGAAGCGTTTTTATTCATGAAGGTTTGAACCGGGTGTTTCACATCCTGCATTTTTTTTATTTCCTTCTCAGAAGGGTCTCTGCAAATCAATGAAAGGTGTACATGATTCCCATCACTGGTAAAGTCAAGGGGTGGGTTAGGTTTTATTTTTTACTTTTCTTGACATGTCCTTTGATTTCGCATAAATATTCAGACATATTACATGGAATTCATAATTTTATGAAGAGGTTTTTATGGCAAGGCTGAAATTAAAAGAACACGTGATAAACAGGGACTGGTGCAAGGGGTGCGGTATCTGTGTCTATTTTTGTCCCAAAAAGGTACTTGAACTGGATGCCGGTGAAAAAGTTATAGCTGCAAGACCAGAAGACTGTATATGCTGCAAACTTTGTGAATTGAGGTGTCCTGATCTTGCAATAGAAGTCATTACAGACCAGGATGTGAAAAATGGATAAAAAAATAAAATTTGTTCAGGGAAATGAGGCGTGTGTTGAGGGAGCCCTGTATGCAGGAATTGATTTTTTTGCCGGGTATCCCATTACTCCTTCCACTGAAATTGCCGAAATACTTGCACAGCGGCTTCCCCGGAAAGGGGGAAAATTTATTCAGATGGAGGATGAGATTGCCTCCATGTGTGCCGTCATAGGGGCTTCTCTGACAGGATCAAAGTCCATGACAGCCACCAGCGGACCTGGATTTTCACTGAAACAGGAAGCACTGGGCTATGCATGCATGGCAGAAATACCATGTGTTATCGTGAATGTACAGCGGGGGGGACCCTCCACAGGAAATCCCACCCATGTCAGCCAGGGGGATGTCAATCAGGCCAGATGGGGGACCCATGGGGATCATTCAATTATTGTTCTTACCGCCTCCAATCATCAGGATGTGTTCAGGATGACGGTGGATGCGTTTAATCTTGCAGAAACCTATAGAACCCCTGTTATTCTTCTTTTTGATGAAGCCGTGGGCCATATGCGGGAAAAACTCGTTGTTCCGGAGGCGGGTGAGCTTCCCCTGGTTGCAAGGCTTAGAACTTCGGTAAAAAAAGGCGTGGACTATCATCCCTATCTGCCCAGGGAGGACGGACGGCTTCCCATGTCTGATTTTGGTGCGGAACACAGGTATAATGTAACCGGGCTTTTCCACGACATGTGGGGGTTTCCTTCAAACAATCCCAAGGTGGTCAATGGACTGCTCCACCATCTCAACGATAAAATTGAAAACAATGTTCAAAACATTACCCGGTACAGGGAGTATGCCATGGAAGATGCAGATTATGTGCTGATATCCTATGGGTCTTCTGCAAGATCTGCCCTGCATCTGGCCAGAAACAGACGGGCAAGGGGAGAAAAGCTGGGTGTGCTGGAGCTTCAGTCCCTGTGGCCTTTTCCAACGGAACTTGTCAGGGAAAAATGCGCAGGGGCAAGGGCGGTGATTGTTGTTGAAATGAATATGGGTCAGGTGTTAAGACAGGTCAAATCCTGTGTGGACCGGCCTGAGGCTGTTTTTCTTGCAAACCGGATAGACGGTGAACTGATAACCCCGACCAATATCAAGACACTCCTTCGGGTTATCCAGGGAAGGGGGGTATAGCATGAGTGTAAGAAATTATATCAGAGAGCGGTTTTTTCCTCAAATGTGGTGTCCGGGATGCGGACACGGAACCGTGTTGAACTCCCTTTTAAGGGCGGTGGAGCAGCTGGAACTGGATAAAACAGATATGGTCATGGTATCAGGTATCGGCTGTTCTTCAAGGATTTCCGGTTATGTTGATTTTCATACCCTGCACACCATCCATGGCAGAGCCCTGGCCTTTGCTACGGGACTTAAATTGAGCAAACCCAGCCTGAATGTGCTTGTTCCCATGGGGGACGGGGATGCACTTGCCATTGGAGGCAATCATTTTATCCATGCTGCCAGAAGAAATATTGATATTACTGCCATTGTGATGAACAACAGGATTTACGGAATGACCGGCGGTCAGTTTTCTCCCCTGACCGGTTATGATCTCAAGGCCACAACTGCTCCCTATTCTACAATAGACCATTCCTTTGACGTGGTTGACATTTCAAAGGGGGCAGGCGCTTCTTTTGTTGCCAGGACAACCACCTATCATGTTTTTGAGGCAGTTGATCTTTTAAAAAAAGCCATTCTTCACAAGGGCTTTTCAGTGGTGGAGATTCTTTCCCAGTGTCCCACCCATTTTGGTCGGAGAAACAAACTGGGGGATGCCCCCGCCATGATGGACTGGTACAGAAAAAACACAGCCAGACTGGGATCAAAGGCCCTGGAAGAAAATCCTGATCTGATTCCCAGGGGCATTTTTGTGGAAAAAGATACACCTGAGTACTGCAGAGAGTATGAGAAAATTATTCAGAGAGCAACCAGGGGGAGCGCATCATGAAACGAACCAGACTTGTATTTTCAGGGTCAGGGGGTCAGGGGGTGATTACTGCGGCCATCATTCTGGCTGAAGCGGCTGTGATTTATGAAGATATGAATGCCATTCAATCCCAGAGTTATGGTGCGGCAGCCCGGGGCGGGGCCACAAAAAGTGATGTGATCATATCAGATTCAGACATATATTTTCCAGAAGTGGTTCAGCCCAATATACTGGTCTGCCTGACCCAGGAGGCCTATAATAAGTTTTCGCCCATTATACGGCCCGGGGGCCTGCTGCTTACGGATTTACGATTTGTAGAAACCTTTAAAAAGGTGGATGCCAATCAGGTGGAGCTGCCCATGTACGATACAATTATGGAAAAAATAGGCAAACCCATTGTATTCAACATATGCATGCTGGGAGCGCTTCTGGGACAGACAGCGCTGTTAAAACCTGATTCCATCATGGATGTATTAAGAGAGAGGATTCCAGAAGATTTTATTGAAATGAATCAAAAGGCTCTGGAGCTTGGAATGGAACTGGGCAGCAGGGGGTAGACACATAAATGCAGAAACCTGATCATTGGGGTTAAAGGGAGTTATATACCGGCTGAAGGGAAAATAGTCTCGATTTCCATGTTTTTTATTTTTTTAAGACAATCTTCAACCGCATCGTTTTCATTTTTTCCGGTTCCCTGGTGTTCAGGTTTTGCAATGATATTGACAAGATTGGGCACAGCAACAAAGGCTGCCGCAAGGTTTCCCTGGATGGCCTGGTGCACATCAATATAAATCATCCTTCCATCCCTGATAAGATTATACCTTGAAACACGGGTGAATATATCATCTTCGTGAAGATCCAGCATGTGTAAATACCCCATATTAAATGATTGTTACTGATGTCCGTTGTTTTAATCCTGCAGAAATCCTGGACATATCCTGATACGTGATGATCAGGCGTTTGTGTCTCGTTCCTGACAGGCAACCGCTGAAGGCGGCACTCTCTTGTTTCATGCTTTGTTGTGTCCGTCAGGACATATTTATATGAAAGTCTTCAGCCTTCAGTACTGAGCTAACAGCTAACAGCTAACAGCTAACAGCTAACAGCTAACAGCTAAAAGCTAACAGCTAAAAGCTAAAAGCTAACAGCTTTTGTTGTGCCCGTCAGGACATGTGGTTTATATAGTATCATTTTTTATAATGGAATGAAAACAAATTTTTATGATCGGAAATCAAATGAAAAAAGCGCAGCACACGCTTGTGGCAGACTGGGAAACCCTTCAGCGGATATTTATACGACCTGAGAATGATGAGTGCAGAAGAACCCTTGTAAAATATATGGAGCAGATTCTTTTCGGGCTCCATGATTTTTTAAACACCAATGTGGGGGTTACCGAAGAAATTTCCCTGAAGGATCTGTCTGAGCGCTTTAAAACAACCCTGATCTGCGACCATCCTGAGAAAAAACTCGTGGATGTGATTTCCGATATTATCACAGAGCTGTTTCCCAAAGCGGTCAATGTGGCTTCTCCCTATTTTGTCGGTCATATGACTGCGGCTATTCCCTTTTTTATGGTTCATTTAAAGGCCATTGTGGCGGCATTGAATCAAAATGTGATTAAGATAGAAACCTCAAAGGTGCTGTCTGTTCTGGAACGGCAGGTGCTGGCAAAGATACACCGGCTGATATTCAACCGAAGCAGCGCCTTTTATGACAGGCATGTCCAGAGTATTGACACCACCCTTGGCGCATTTACGGCAGGAGGCACCACAGCCAATCTAACCGCGTTGTGGGTGGCCCGGAACCGGTTTTTTTCACAGCTTAAGGGGGTTAAAAATATTGAAGAACACGGTTTTTTTACCGCTTTAAAGGCGTGCAATCTTGAAAGAATCGTTGTTCTTGTGTCCCGGCGGGGGCATTATTCCCTGAAAAAATCGGGGGGACTGCTGGGAATCGGAAGCAGCAATGTCATCCCCGTTGATGTGGACAGAAACAATCGAATGGATCTTAAAAAGCTCAATCATACCATTGTGGATCTGAAAAAATCCGGGAAAACAGGAATTGCCGCCCTGGTAGGGATTGCCGGAACCACTGAAACGGGTAATGTGGATCCCCTTGATAAAATGGCTGATATCTGTGAAGCCCATTCCATTTATTTTCATGTGGATTCGGCCTGGGGAGGGCCTGTTCTTTTTTCAGAAAAATACGCAGGCCTGCTTGCGGGAATCAGCCGGGCAGATTCGGTTACCATGGACGGTCATAAACAATTCTATATGCCCATGACCTGCGGCATGGTCTATTTCAGGGATCCCGAGGCCATGGAGCATATTGCCTATCATTCCAATTATGTGAATCGAAAAGGAAGTGTGGATCTGGGGATAAAATCCCTGGAAGGCTCAAGGGAGGCCAATTCTCTGATCCTGGACAGTGCGTTGAAAATCATGGGAAAAAGAGGATATGCCCTTATGATTGACCATGGCATTGAAACCGCCAGGGGGTTTGCCGATCTGATTCAAAAAAGGGACCTGTTTGAACTGGTAACAGCACCTGAACTGAATATTCTCACCTATAGAATTTTTCCTGAATCCATTAAAAAAAGATGGTCAGGTGCTGATCCAGAGGAAAAAAATCAGCTGCACAAAGAACTGGACCATATTAACACCATGGTGCAGAGAAAGCAGAGAGAGGCCGGGCGAAGTTTCGTGTCCCGGACCTGTTTAAGAATTGATCCAGAGGATTCACATATGTCAGTGGTGTTCCGGTCTGTTCTGATGAATCCCATGACAACCCTTGATATACTCGACGAGATACTTGATGAGCAGGAGGCAATCTTTAAAACGCTCTGATTTCAGCTCTCAATGGGGATAATAACAATGGAAACCCTTCGGTTTTCAGCATCCAGGGAAGAAATGGGCTGTGATTCACCCAGACCAATGCTTTGAATCCTTGCAGAACTGACACCCCTCTGTATAAGGGCATTGCTCACGGCCATGGCCCGTTTTTCAGACAACTCCAGGTTGTACGCTTCTGATCCCCTTGCGTCTGTGTGTCCTTCTACTCTTATCCGTGTGTGGGGATAATTGGTCAGCACCCGTGCCACCCTGTCAATTTCTGAGTAGGCCCCGGGTTTTAAAACAGCTGAGTTAAGGTCAAAGAACATACTTGATTTAAAGGTGGCGGTAAGAACATTCTGATCTCTCCTGATACTGGCTGAATCAGATGCGGCAACAGAGTTTCTCAAGGCATTTTCCTGCTGATCCATGTATGCCCCGATGCGGTTTCCTGTCACTCCGCCCAGTGCAGCGCCAATGCCTGCACCAATGGCCGTGCTTTCACTGTTTCCGCCGATGACCTGGCCCAGGACAGCGCCGACCCCGGCACCAACCAGGGCGCCCTCCTTTGTTTTCCTTTCCGACTGGGTGGTACCTGCACAGGAAACGGTAAAAACAGATAAACAGATCAATATCATTATTTTGCTGATGGGTTTCATTTTATTCTCCTTTGAAACATTGTCAGTGCTTGTTTTGTTTAAGTAGTGTCTGAACGAAAACCCCGTGTTTGGACGAAAACGTGCCCAGCTGCAAGGCGCAAAAAAGTT
>JAWOEJ010000280.1:0-6226 GCA_046482845.1 Desulfobacteraceae bacterium
TTTAAACAAAACCTTGGTTAAACCTTGTTTATTGCCTGAAAAGAAAATACTGCTTTGTCATTTTCAGGTATAATAATAGTATAGCTATTTAAATGTCAAATAAAAAAATGTTAAACTTTTATTTTAATATATTTTATAGTGGCCAACTTAATTTTTAATACAACCTCTAAAAATATGGCACACATATATGGTTAAACCCGGTTATCAAGTTTTTATGGAAGGGCCGATTAAGAGCCCCCCAGCGGTTGCCTGTCAGGAACATTGAGAACCAAAGGAGATCAGACTTTTTCCTTTTTACCCGTATTCCAGGTTGCACCAATGGGATACTTTTCAATATCCCCCCCCCTTGCCGCGCCTTGAAGACGAACAACCCGATCATACAAATTGGCCTGCGCAATATACGCGTATTCTTTTCTTCCAGATCCCTAAAGTATTGACAACTATTCAGGGAATTGACTATATTGATACTCATTTCATAACGGTATAACATCCATGCCTTGACAGGCACAACAAAGCGTGAAAGCTGTTAGCTTTTAGCTGATGGCTGACGGCTTTCATATAAAAAACAAGGGAAAAACAGCCAATGACATCGGAGTTTTCCAGATCCAGGCAACGGCGGGAAAGGGAGCGGGAACACCGCTGCCAGACCATTCTTGACGCAGCAGAATCACTTTTTGTTGACCAGGGATTTCTAAAAACCAGTGTTGATCAGATAGCAGATAAAGCTGAAGTTTCAGTGGGTACCGTGTATTTTTATTTTAAAAACAAAGAAGCCCTTTTATCTGATCTTTTTGATAAAAGCCTTTTTCTGCTCCGTTCAATTCTGGGAAAAAAATTTGAGACGGCGCCAACCCCGTTAAAGGGAATGGAAATGGCCGGCCATGCCTTTTTTGATGAATTCTGTACCCGGCACTCCCAAAACGCCATGATTCTGTTCAGGGAGGCGGTAAGCCATGGACAGCACATGGAATCCCGTCGTAAAAAAATGTCCCAGGCCATAGCCATTGACTTGAGCCATGCCATTGAGCGGCTGGGCAGGGAATCAGGTCATAATTTCACCAGTCCGGAATCCCCTCTGGTTTTTGCCCATTGTATTCTGGGTGTGTATGAGAAACTGGCCTTTCATTATCTTACTGACCCCCAAAGCCCGGAACAAAAAAAAGCCATGGCCCAAAATGCCGTGGAATTTACCCTGGGCGGAATCCAGCAGATTACAGAGCCCTCTTCCAGAAAATTTCAATCACAGTAAACCGCAACACTGGTTCTGTAACGGCTATTCTTTCAGCGCCTTGTTCAAACGGCCAATGGTCTGTTCAGCCTCGGCCATGATCCGGTCAAACAACTCACCGACACTGGGAATATCCTGGACCAGACCAATACCCTGGCCGCAGGCAATAATTCCCTCTTTGATATCTCCCTTGTCATACATGGATTTGGCCTTTAATCCGGAAACCACTTCCAGTATCTGTGCAAAATCAGCCCCCTGTTTTTCCAGTTCCAGGCAGCGCTCGGCTGCCGGGTTGGCCAGCACCCTGTGGGTGGCGTTAATGGAGCGCATGACAAGGCGGGTATCAACCTCGGACGTGTTGAGGAGGACCTGTTTTATATTTTCATGGATAGGACATTCCCTGGTGGCCAGAAGCCGGGTGCCCATAATAACCCCGCAGGCCCCCAGACAGAGGGCAGCAGATATCCCCCTGCCGTCGGAAATGCCCCCGCCGCCGACAACAGGGATGTTTACGGCATCTTTAACCACCGGGATAAGCACCATGGTGCCAATATCAAAATTTCCAGTGGCCCCCCCGTTTTCATATCCCACCACAGTGACCATATCCGCTCCCAGGGCCTCTACTTTTTTGGCATATCGGGGGCCTACGCATTTATGAATCCATGTCATACCCGCTTCTTTAAACCGGGTGCTTAACTCAACCGGTGCGGAATGTCCCGAAGTTTCAACAATTTTTACCCCTTTATCCGCCATGATATCCAGGTAAAGATCGTTGTCCACGCCCTGAATCGCCGGAAAAAGGCTGAGGTTTACCGCAAAGGGTCGGTCTGTCAGTGCAGAAAGCCGATCCAGGGCATCCTTGAAATCATCCTCGGTTTTATAAATGGTTGAGGCCAATATCCCCATGCCCCCTGCATTGGATATGGCCGCCACAAACTCAGGTGTAGTAATGGACATCATGGCCCCGCCTATCAATGGATATTTAATCCCCAGTCTGCGGGTCAGTTCGGTTTTAATCACTTTTTGCTCCCCTTTCCCTTAATACATTTTTTCTGACCTTGCCTGTTGAGGTCAACGGCATACTCTCTATAAAAATCACCCGCTTGGGCACCTCAAATTTTCCCAGCTCTTTTCTGCAGTGGGCAATCACATCATCCAAAGTCAGGTCACTGCCCTTTTTCGGAACAACAAAGGCGGTAACCGCCTCAATCCATTTGTCGTCGGGCAATCCAACAACAGCGGCCTGTTCTACCCGGCTGTCTTCCAGAATGGCCCGCTCAACCTTGATGGACGCCACATTTTCACCCCCGGTTTTTATCATATCCTTTTTCCTGTCCACAAAGAGCAGGTGTCCGTCTTCATCAAAGGACCCCAGATCTCCGGAATGGTGCCATCCAAACTCCCGGCTTTTGTCGGTCGCATCTTCATCCTTGTAATACCCTTCCATGACAACCGGGCCCCGCCAGACAATTTCACCCACCTGTCCCGGCTTTAGAATCGTTCCATTGTCATCCATAACAGCCGTATCCAGGGCCAGATTGGATTTCCCCCAGTAATTTCCCTGTTTGTCCATATGACGACTGGCATGGAACATGTTCGTGGGAGGAAAGCATTCTGTCTGGCCGGTTCCCAGCATGAATTCAGCCTTAAACACCTCAATTCCTTTTTTCAGGGTCGCCTGGTCCATGGGTGCCATGGCAAAGATACAGGCTTTGAGATCTTCCCATTTGTAATCAGAAATACTTGGATGATTGACCAGGGCGCGGTACATCATGGGAAGTCCAAACATTAAATTCAAACGGTCCTTATCAATAATCTCAAGCACCTTCCCCGGGTCAAACTGCCGTATCACAGAAACGGCACCCCCTATATTGAGAGTGGACAGTGTAACCGCCTGCTGGGCACAATGAAAAATGGGAAGCATCATGGTGGTGGAGGATCCAGGCCTGAGACCGAATTCAATGGCCGTTGTCAGAGAAGACATATAAACGCCCACATGGGTGACAAGGACTCCCTTGGGTTTTCCTGTGGTGCCGCTGGTATAAAGAATTTCAAAAATATCCCGGTCATCAATAATGACTTTTTCATATTCACGCCTGCTTCCCATGGCCAGAAAATCATTAAAAAACATATAATCTGAAGATACATCCTCGTCTCCCGTTGGAATACAGATCATTTTTTTGACTGCAGGCAGACTGGGACGGACCTTGTTCACAAGGGGGAAGAGAAGACTGTCAAAAACAAGGCCGGATGACTCAGAATGGGTGAGCACATAAACCATATCATCCGGTGCAATGCCTGGATTAACAGGAACAGCAGTCAGCCCTGCCTTGGCACACCCGTACAGAGCAATGACATACTCAGCAGAATTAAGCCCCAGCAGGGCAATGCGGTCTCCCTTTTTAAACCCGTTTTTTTCTGCTGAATCTGCAAATTGATTAATGGCCTGATTCAGCTCCTTAAAGGTCAGCTGGTCTACCCCCATCCCCTTGTAATCCCTCAGGGCGATATCATCAGGGGTATTGGCGGCGCGTCTTCTGAAAATATCACCCAGCGCAACCCTTTGAATTAAATTTTTTTCCAGTGCAGGACTCATGTTTTCTCCTCCTGTAAAAGGTTGTAATATCTCACCTGTCTGATCAGGGCCATTTAAAATTCACCCTGGAACCAAGGGGAAACGTATAAAAAATGATTTTTCAACTTTTTGATGAATACTATTCATCTTTATAATTAAACTCAATATTATAATCTGATTCGACATGTCAAGTGTTTTTTCAAACTTTTATCCCCAAGATTTTTATTCCCGATAATATGATAAAAAAATTGACAAATCTCCAATAAACCGGCAAAAGTTGGAGGGTTAAATCAAATTAGAGATAAACCCCTTAATTCAGCATATGCGTTTCAAGGAAAACATTATGTTCAAGGAAAACAATATGAAAATAGCAGTGACCGGCGGAGCAGGATATATTGGCAGCCATACCTGTGTTCAGCTGCTGGAAAACGGGTATGACATTATAGTGATTGACAATCTTTGCAACAGCTCTGAAGAAGCCTTAAACCGCGTTAAAAAAATAACAGGCAGACATTTTGATTTTTTCAACGCAGATCTCAGGGACAAACAAAGCCTTGATAGTATTTTTAAACACAATAAAATAGATGGGGTTATTCATTTTGCCGGATTAAAGGCCGTGGGAGAATCCGTTGAGATCCCGCTGAAGTATTACCATAACAATATCACAGGGACCCTGATGCTGCTTGAAGTAATGAAGGAAAACCATGTGAAAAATATTGTTTTTTCTTCTTCAGCTACGGTTTACGGAGACCCTGCATCCCTTCCCATTACAGAGGAGTTTCCCTTGTCCGTCACCAACCCCTACGGCAGGACCAAACTGATCATTGAAGATATTTTAAAAGATCTGCATGTGTCAGACAATGCCTGGAATATTGCCCTGCTGCGCTATTTTAACCCGGTAGGGGCCCATGAAAGCGGCAGTATCGGAGAAGATCCCAACGGCATTCCCAACAATCTGGTGCCCTATATTTCCCAGGTCATTGTGGGGAAACTTCCCTTTGTCCAGGTCTTCGGCAATGACTACAACACCCCTGACGGCACCGGGGTAAGGGATTATATCCACGTTTCAGACCTGGCAGCCGGTCATATCAGCACCCTTCCCGTGCTTTTTAAAAACTGCGGTGTGGTCACATACAACCTTGGAACCGGAAAAGGGTATTCCGTCCTTGAAATGATCAAAGGATTTGAAAAAGTATGGCAGAAAACAATCCCCTGCAAAATCGTTCCCCGACGGAGTGGAGACATTGCCGCCTGCTATGCCGACCCGTCCAAAGCTTTCAGGGAGCTTGGATGGAAAGCCGTCAAAACCATTGATGATATGTGCCGGGATGCCTTTAACTGGCAGAGGCGCAATCCAGACGGATATACCGGGCCGTCAGCATCTGTAAACGGCAGACTTTCTCCCGGGCAGGGGCATGCAGATCCGGGTCAGGGGCCCTCTGCCCATGTAAAAGGCAGACCCTGACCATGGGCGCTTCGTCTGAAATTACGTCTGAAATTATTGCCCTTGGTGCCCGTCTTAAGAACAGCCGTGCCGTAACAACTCTGGGCCTTTATCCCAATTTTTCCGATTATTCTGCCCGGCAGGCTGAGATGATACGACACGCTGAAAAAATCTATTTTCCAACACTGTTTTACGCCGACCTTTTCAATGCCATGGGGAAAAAAACCTTTCCAAGTTTTCATACCTATAAGTTTGCCCAGGACAAGATCAAGCAGACCGCGATGTTTACGCTTTTAAATATTCCCCACCCAAAGACCCGGATCTTTTACGGCAAACGCCAGAAATCAACGATTTTTGATCATTTTGATTTTCCTTTTATTGCAAAGATTCCCCGGGGCTCATCCATGGGAAAGGGCATCACCCTCATTCAAAACAACGCCCAGCTGTCAAAATATCTGGACCGGCCCGGACCGGCCTATATCCAGGAGTATTTACCGGTAAAAAAGGATATGCGTATCATTATTATAGGAAAGGAGCCGGTCCACTATTACTGGCGCATTGCCCCTGACAATGATTTCAGAACCAATGTATCCCAGGGAGGAGAGATCTCTTTTGCCCCCCTGCCCCGGCAGGCCATTGATCTTGCCCTGGACACGGCCCTGACGTGCGGCTGGGATGATGTCGGCATTGATGTTATAGAATACAAAGGAAAATTCTACGTACTTGAAGCCAATATGAAATACGGTACAAAGGGGTTTAAACAAGCAGGCATTGACTATAAAGAACTCATGGAAAGTCTTATCCTGAAGGGCAAGATATAAATCCATAAACTCGATCATCAAGTTTTTTGGATACCGCCGCCCTCAGCGGTTGCCTGTCAGGAACGAGAACGACGGAGGACTTTTTCCCTGCCAGGCTAAAAATCAAGAACTGCGGCCATTGGTCCTCAAACAGCTTGATTTTCTTAACGCCTGGCAGG
>JAWOEJ010000318.1:0-5990 GCA_046482845.1 Desulfobacteraceae bacterium
AAAATTGATTTATCCGTATCAAGGCCCATGGCAATCCAGGTGGCTGCCACTTCAAGGGAGGTTCTGCGCATTCTTTCAGGGTCCTGGCATTTGATAATGGCATGGTAGTCTGCCAGAAAATAGTATGTGGCTGTGTCCGGTTCCCGGCTTGAATCAATGGCAGGACGAATGGCGCCCACGTAATTGCCAAGGTGGGGGGTTCCAGTTGTTGTGATTCCAGTTAAAATATCTGCACTTTTCATGTTGTTTTCTCCAATGGTCTTGTTTTGGACAGGGCACCGGCTGGGATGACTGTTTGTTCTGCTTTTTTGACCCTTTTTTGCTGTGAGCTCAAAACTCATGATGGGTTTACAAAAATCAGGATTTATCATATAACCAGTTCGTTAATCAATGCTTTTGTTGTTTTTTTCAATATTTTGGATGCTCTTCATATAGTTTTCTGCAAAGGCCAGTTCTTCCTCCCGGGTTTCAACTTTTCCGTCCAGCCTGGCATTGAGAATTTCCTCCATTATGGATTTAAATTTCGGGCCTGGTTTAAGTCCCATGGCAACCAGGTCACGCCCCCGGATCTGGATGTGAACGTCCTTGAGCTGGGTGTAGAAATGGGAAATGGCTTTTTTGGTTTTTTCCTTTCTGGCTGAGGCCATCATATAGAGAATATGTTCAGTACCAAAGACAGACAGCATGGAGTAAAGCATGCTGTTCTTTAAAGGAAGGGCCTTTTCAAGCAAATCCAGTCTTTCTTCAGCCTTCAGCCTCTGTCTGAGGGTTATCTTTTCCTGGGTGGGGGAAAATTTAAGCCGGCAACAGATTTCTTCTGCTACCTTTAGGGTGCATTTGTGTGTCATGATCATGAAATAAACAGACCACCTCTGATAATTGTCATCAAGATACAGAAGATCGTGCCAGGAAAGGGCTTTCTGGGCGGCTTCCATGAGTTTGAAAATCTGTTTGTCAAAATAAAGTTCAGGATGAATCACTTTTTCAAGGCCGTAGGATTTCAGCGTGATGATGGCGGGAATGGGATTTTCCTCTTCAAGGATTTGCCGCAGTTCAGAAAAAACCCTTAATCCGCTGAGATTTTTGAAAAAATCAATTTTGACAGCATTTTTTATGAGACCGGCGGTGAGCTTGCCAATGGTGAAATCATACCGGTTTGCAAATTTAATTGCCCTGAACACCCGGGTGGGATCTTCCACAAAACTAAGATTGTGTATGGTTCTGATGGTTTTATCCTTGAGATCCCGCTGGGCGCCGAAAAAATCGATGAGTGTTCCAAAATGATCCTGATTCAGGCGGACAGCCAGGGCGTTTATGGTAAAATCCCGGCGGAACAGATCCAGCTTGATTGAGCTCATTTCAACAGTGGGAAGGGCCGCAGGAAATTTGTAATACTCAAGCCTGGCCGATGCCACGTCAATTTTGTATCCATCAGGCATTACAATGACCGCTGTGCCGAATTTTTTATAGGCATTGCATCTTCCCTTTACCAAGGCGGCAAATTTTCTGGCAAAGGCAATGCCGTCGCCTTCTACTACAATATCCAGATCATCCACTCGTTTGTACAGCAGAAGATCCCTTACAAAACCGCCCACCACAAAAATGGAAAGATGAAGTTCGTCTGCTGTTTTACCCAGGCTTTTTAAAAGTGCCAGGGTTTTTTTGTCCAGGCGTTCCTTAAAAAAATGAAGGATATTTCTTTTTTTAGCAAGGCGGTTTGCATTGGTTTTCCCCTGGTCAGACGGGTCCCCTTTTTTCTTTTGCTGAACAAGGAAATTTAACAGGTCTGTTCGGGTTAAGACCCCAATAACTGTGTTTTTTTCAACAACCGGCAAAATACGCTGCTTTCCGTCCATTATTTTATTTTCAATTTCAGGCAGATCTGCATCAGGGGAGATGGCTGTGATTTCTGTTGTCATATATTCCCTGACAGGAAGATGGGCCAGTTTGTGGTAAAGGGCCTTTTCAATAATCTGCCTCGTTATATACCCTTTGAGCAGATTTTTTTTCTTTTCAAAGATTAAAAGGGCGTTGACATTGTACTGGGTCATGATAAGGCTTGCATCTTTGCAGGTGACATGGGGCTCAATGGTTATGGCCGGGGACGACATGAGTTCCCTTGCAATATTGGCGGCATGGATTTCCTGCTGAAGTGTTTTTAAAAGCTGCTGTTCTGCCTGGGCCAGGGTTTTTTCTTCAACTTTTGCCGAAGCGGCATAGGGGTGGCCCCCTCCGCCCATAAAGGAGAGAATTTTGCCCACATCGGCTTCTTCAGTTCTGCTTCTGGCTATGATATTGATTTTGTTGCCCATAAGAACAATGGCAAAGAAAATATCCAGGTTTTCCATTTTCATGACTTTCTGAACAATGGCGGCAAGGTCATTGATGTATTCAGGTGAGGAGATGGTAGAAATATGGACATCCACACCATTGATCCGGTGGCAGGTCATTTCATTTAACAGATCATTGAGCCAGGTCACCTGATCCGGCCGGATTTCCTTGATCACCATGCTGGCAATGGTTTTAAGATCTGCACCCCGGGAAAGAAGAAACCCGGCTTCCCTGAGATCATTTTCAGTTGTGGACGGATAGGTAAAAGAGCCTGTGTCCTCGTATATGCCAAGGGCCATTATGGTTGCCTCTTCAGGGCTTATGCATATATTTTTTGCCCTGATCATTTCAGTTAAAATGGTTACAGTTGCCCCTGTGGCACGGTTTATTTCAAAAACGCCTTTGACATCGTCGGGATGATCCGGGTGGTGATCATATATGTGAATTTCAATATCCTTACGTTTAAGCAGCCTGGATATTGCCCTTATTCTTTTTTTCTGGCGGGTGTCTACCAGAACCAGTTTTTTTACCTGGGAAAAGTCAATATCATCCACAGCAGCCATATTAAACAGATAACTCATGGAGCTGATGAAAAAATCCCGAAGATTTTTTTCCTGGGAGCCGGGAAAAATAATAATTGAATCAGGATAAAGTTTCTGGGCGGCAAGCATGGAGGCCACTGCATCAAAATCAGCATTGATGTGGCTTGTGATTATGGTGTCTGCCTTGATTTTTTCAGTCTTTTTTTTATTGTTTCTGCCCTGCATGGGATTACAGAATACTCCCTTGTCCTTGATAATCAAGTTTTTGTATCTGGTTTTAAAGAATCTCTCTTCCTTCCTTCCTTCCTTTCTTTCTACCTCCCTCTATCTCTCCGCCCTGACGGGTGCTGCCCTTGAAACTGGTTGTTCAGGCCGGCAGACATGATATAAAATCTTTAGGAACTTAACAGAAGCGCTGAACAATTACAAATACTTTGCTTTAGGGCTGCATAATTGATGATCGAATTTCATATATTTTTTATTCAGGGGTAAGAATTCCTTTGTTGACAATAAAAGTCTATCAATTATATACTTTTATTCGATGATCAGTTTTTTAATGTTGACATTTACCTGTGAGGGGTCAGGCCTGACCCCATTTTCGAAACGGGGTCAGTTGGCGTTATCTGCCAGAGCCGTTGTGAAACCCGGGACGGCCCGGGACGGCACAGATAATGCCGTTAACGCAAGCCTGCCCCCCCCTACAGGTATTTCATATAATGGCCATGCCCTTCGGCCACAACAAAGCATGAAAGCCATCAGCTGTCAGTAGCCAGCAGGGGAAAATTTGTAGTTGTATGCTGATAACTGAGTACTGATGGCTGAAGGCTGATGGCTTTCATATAAAAAAGCGCTCCAAATGCAAAAGGAATTACCATGCCGGTTTATCTGTGGAAAGGGAAAAATCCCAGGAATAGAAAAGTTAAGGGGGAAATGGATGCAGAAAATGCGGATCAGGTTAGATCCAGCCTTTCCCGCAGGAAAATTGAGGCGGTCAAGGTAAAGGAAAAACCCAAAGATCTGTTTGAGAATATTGGTTTTCTGCAGCCCAAGGTTAAGGAAACGGATGTGATCATTTTTGCCAGGCAGTTTTCTACCATGATTGATGCAGGCCTTCCCCTTCTCCAGTGTCTGGATATTCTCTATGCCCAGCAGGAAAATTCAACCTTTAAAAAAATATTAAAAGAGACCAAGGAGTCTGTTGAATCAGGAGAAACCTTTGCCGATGCCTTGAGAAAATACCCAAAAATTTTCAATGAATTGTTCACCAATATGGTGGCAGCCGGTGAAGCCGGCGGTATCCTTGATGTTATTTTAAGACGGCTTTCCGCATATATGGAAAAAATGGCCAAATTAAAAAAACAGGTTAAGGGCGCCATGACCTATCCTGCCATTACAATGGCAGTGGCTGTTATTGTTGTGGGGATTATCCTTGTGTTTGTGATTCCTGTCTTTTCTGAAATGTTTGAAGGATTTGGGGCGGCTCTGCCTACGCCTACCCTTGTGGTCGTTGCCATGAGTGATTTTGTGATCAATAAGATCGGCTATATTATCGGAGGCTTTTTTGCAGCGGCATTTTTAATAAAACGGATATATTCAACGGAAAAAGGGAAAATTGTCATGGATGAGTTTTTCTTAAAACTTCCTGTTTTCGGTATCCTTATTAGAAAGGTGGCGGTTGCCAAATTTACAAGAACAATGGGCACAATGATGTCCAGCGGGGTTTCAATCCTTGAAGCCCTTGATATCGTGGCCAAAACCGCAGGCAATAAAATTGTTGAATTTGCTGTTTATGATGTAAAGGCCGGCATTTCAGAGGGGCGGTCCATGGCTGATCCCCTTTTGGAAAGCGGTGTATTCCCTTCAATGGTCTGTTCCATGATCTCAGTGGGGGAGGCCACGGGCGCCCTGGATACCATGCTGGGAAAAATAGCTGATTTTTATGATGAGGAAGTAGATCAGGCCGTTAAAAATCTGACAGACATGATTGAGCCTTTTTTACTGGTTTTCCTGGGTGTGGTCATCGGCGGGCTGGTTATTGCCATGTATCTTCCCATATTTAAAATGGCGGGAGCCATAGCATAGGCTGAAACAGGTTGTGACCCGATTTTCTCTTAAAGACAGCCGTGATTCACTGCGAAGGCTTAAATGGTTAATATGGTTCAGGGCCTTTTTTGCCCTGGTTCTGCTTGTTTCCACCTTTATTTTCTGCACCAGTGAAGATCTCTGCTCAGATCATAAGCCCTTTATTTTCCTTTACAGCATCTCGTTTTTTCTGCTTTTCCTGTCCCTGATTTATTCTGTTTTACTGATCAAACTGAAGTCAACCCTTGTTTTTATTTATTTTCAATTGTTACTGGATTCTTTTATCGTTACCATAATAATTTGCATCACAGGGTGTTTTTCAAGTATTTTCACATTTTTATATCTCCTGGTGATCATCAGTGCCAGTATGCTGCTGTTTAGAAGGGGAAGTATGGTGATTGCGCTTTGCTGCAGCATACAATACGGGGTTCTCATTGATCTGGAGTATTTCGGCATTGTCAAACCCTTTGGACAGGGCATGGTCCTTGCAGATTCTGTCGCGTGGACCCATGTCATATACCGTATTGTTATTATTATGGGGGCCTGTTTTGCCGTAGCTTTTTTAAGCGGGATTCTTGCCCTTCAGGCCAAACGGGCCCGGGGGGATCTCAAGGTAATGGAGGGGCACCTTCGCCGGGTAAAAAGAATGGCTGCCATGGGCGAACTGGCATCTTCCATGGCCCATGAAATCAGAAATCCCCTGGCCTCTCTTTCCGGTGCCATCCAGCTTTTAAAAGAGGACACTGACCCCGGCTCTGCCAATTACAGGCTGATGAAGATCGTGCTTCGGGAAACACAAAGACTGTCCAAAATTGTCAGTGACTTTCTGGTGTTTGCAAAACCGCAGAAGATTGACACAGAGAACCTGCGTCTGGATCAATCCGTCAAGGAGATCGTTTCCCTGTTCCGGCAGGACCCTGTCTGCAGAAAAGGGATTGAAATAAAAACAAAAATCAGCAGTCCTGTATGGGTCAATATGGAGCAGGGGCATCTGCATCAGGTGTTGTGGAACCTTTTAAAGAATGCCGCAGAAGC
>JAWOEJ010000319.1:0-4844 GCA_046482845.1 Desulfobacteraceae bacterium
ATTTTCCGTCCAGGTGCCGGATCTTGCCGTTATCACCTATGGGAAAGATGTTGCTGATGCGAAAAGAGCAGCAAATGAGGAAATGGACATGGATTGCGGGTTTCCCGCGTTAGATCTTTGACAGGAAAACAAAACGTGAGAGTCTGTGTATTAAACAAAAAAGGGGAATCATGAACGCTCAACCACAGGAAAAAAAGAAAATCACACCGGAGGAGTATCTGGAATTTGAAAAAACCGCCGATATCAAGCATGAGTATTTCAATGGCGAAATCTTTGCAATGACCGGAGCAACACCAAAACATAATCTTATCAACGCCAATATTATATCAGAGCTGAGGAATCATTTTGTAGCGGACAACTCTGGATGCAGAGTGTATCCAGGGGACCAGCGGGTTAAAATAGAGGCGATTGACAAATTTACGTATCCGGATATTTCTATTGCCTGTGAAGATATCAGGTTCACGGATGATTCTATTCCGTCTCTATTGAATCCACTGGTTATTATTGAAGTGCTTTCTGATTCCACTGAGGCCTATGACAGGGGAATCAAGTTCCGCCATTACCGGCTTATCCCGTCATTGCAGGAATATATTCTTGTCTCTCAACATTCCTGCCTTGTGGAAAAGTTTTTTCGGAGTGAAGAGGGAAAATGGCTTTACTCTGCCCATGAGGACATCGAGCAGACCATAACCATTCAGTCTGCCAATTGTGAGATTGCCTTGTCTGAAATGTATCGGTGGATTGAGCTTCAGACCGGGGATGGGGCTGACTGACTACAATAGTCCATTCTCAAAAAATGGCCCTGCAGGCCGTGCAATTGATACACTTAGAAAAAGGTAAGCCTATATTTCAAAGAAGGGATACGCTGCGCATGATTTCAGCAAATTCAGGATTTTTTCGGGCATACGCTCTTAACGCCATAAGCTGCCTTTGCAGCAGCGAGCCTTGCGTATTGTACAGATCAAGGTGAGTTACAAGGTCTCGTTCCATCTGGTTCACCTGATTCATAACAGGCTTGACCATGGTGCGCCGGTCCCAGGCTATGTAGGCAAATAACGCAATAATTAATGTAACTATGGCCCCAAACAAGGCAAGCATCGTGTTTGTTAAGTTATCAATTCTTTTATTGATATCATCAAACCTCTTATTAGTATCATCAAATCGCTTGTTAATATCATCAAACCTCTTATTCATTGCCGCCTGGCCGGCTTCCAGAGTGGCAAGCTTTTCTATAATTTCACGATCCTTAATCCGCGGGGCCGTTTCAACGGCAAACAGGGGGCCGCAATGCAGGACAAGCTGAAATAAGAGCAAAACAATGATATGGAATAGTTTTATTTTCATGATATACCAATAATAAAGCATCACCTTTTAAAAATCAATCCCTTATTTTTCCGGCATTTCTAAATAGTGTCTGAACGAAAACCCCGTGTTTGGACGAAAACGTGCCCAGCTGCAAGGCGCAAAAAAGTTTGAAACCGGAGTGTACTCAGGTACATGAGGATTTCAAATTTTTGCAGCAACGCAGCAGATGAGTGCGTTTTCGTTCAAACACTAAATAGTTTAAATATGAGGCATTTTAGTTGTATGCGGTATTTCAGGTGAAAAACTCGCACAAAGCCACAAAGACACAAAGATTTTTATTCAGTTTTTTGGCCCTTTGTGTCTTTGAGGCTTTGTGCGATAATAAAACTCAAAATACTGCAAGTTACCACTTCTTTAGAATCCACATCATTAAATAAACAACAAGGACCCAATGAACAAAACATCTTGTAAACAGCCCCCTGATTTTGTATAGTTATTTTGATTTACGGCCACGACATTTTTGTGGAGACTTGACATTTCTGTGGAGATTTAATGCGTTGCACGCTTAATGCGTTGCATGCTTACAATTTTTATAATTTATAATTTTACTGTGCTGCCCCATAGTTCAAACAGTTCAAAAAGAGAGACACCATGAAACAACTCCATGCTCACCTGTTTATGCATTGTTGCCGTTCATTGCCCTGCTTGACACTGATTGCTGTGACACTCATCTTAATGCCTCTTTTGTTAACCGGATGTTCAGACACCCAGAAGCAAACAAAACAGCATATTGAAAATGCCAGACACTTTGTTGCCCGGGAAAAACTCAAAAGCGCGGTGATTGAATACAGAAACGCCATCCAGCTTGAACCAGAAAACGATGCCGTGATATTTGAGCTGGCAGAAACCCTTGTCCTGCTCAAGGAAATCAACAAAGCCGTCCGGCATTATGAACTGGCCGCCCGTATCAACCCGGACAATATCATTGCCCACTTAAGACTGGGGCAGATTTTTCTAAAAACCGGCGAGCTTTTAAAGGCGAAAAATGCTGTATCCCATGTGATTGACATCTCGCCTGAATCCATTGAGGCGTACCACCTGCTCTCCGGCATACAGATCCAGGAAAGGGACCTTGACTCTGCCCTGGGCACCCTGGAAAAAGCCGCTGAAATTGCTCCGGACAATATCAAAACCCTGGTGTCCCTTGCCCAGCTGTATATCCGGTCCGACCAGCCCCATAAAGCGGAACAGGCCTATTTAAAAGCCATTGCGCTGGATTCCCGTCTCAGGTCGCCCTATACGGCCCTGTGCCGGTTATACGCGGCCCGGCAGCAGTGGGACAAAATAGAAGCCCTTTTAAAGCGGGTTGTGGCCACCCCTGGCATAAAAGCGGAAAAATTCACGGATCTGGCCAGTTTTTATGAAGGCAGACAGCAGTTCGACCTTGCCGAAGCCAATTTGCTGGCAGCCATAGAACACGAGCCGGACCACACCGGCCCTCTGATGAGCCTGGCGGAATTCTATGTCAGGCAGAACAAAAAGGAAAAAGCCCTGAAGGTCATGGAAACGGCGCGCTCAAAAAATAAGGATACCGCTCTTGTGGAAACCGGGTTTGCCCAGATTTATCTGAGGTACAATATGATTGACAAGGCTGAAGAAGCCGTAGACCGGGCCCTGGCGCAAAACAGTGAATTTGTGGATGCGCTGTTTCAAAAAGGCAGGATTGTCATGGAAAAGAATGAATTTTCCAAAGCCATTGACCTTTTTGACCAGGTGCTTGACATCAAGCAGGTCCATGCCCCGGCCCATTATTACAAAGCCTTGTGCATTGAACGCAGAGGGGGCAGCCCCCGGCCCGAGGAAAAATTGTTCCGGGCCGCGGCCGGCATGCTGGATGATCCTGAAAAATTTGAAAAGGATCTGGTCAAAAAAAACCTCATGGCAGCGGTACTGATCAATCCCGGGTATCTGGAAGCCCGGACAAAACTGGCTGAAATCTATATCCTGGAAAAAAACGGGGTCAAGGCAAAGCAAGAGCTGAGGGAAATTTTCAGGATTGCGCCGCCAAATCTGAAAACCCTGGCGCTCCAGGCCGGGGTCAATCTGCTTGAAGGAAAAATCAAACAGGCTGAAAACATCTATCAATCCATTCTGGACCAGAAACCCGACTACCTGCCCGGACATTTAAGGCTGGGACTTCTTTACAAAAGCCAGGGAGAGCGCCAAAAGGCCCTGGATCATTTTCAGCGGGCCCTGGCCCTTTATCCTGAACAGACAGGCATTGCCAGGCTCATTGTTGACGTTTTAACAGATCAAAAAGAATTTGACAGGGCCGCGGCTGTTATTGATCAGCAAAAACAATCAACGGCCGAGCCCTTGACAATTGCCTGGCTGTTAACCCTGAAAGGAAACGTGTTTTTAAAGCAGGGCCGCATTGATATGGCTGAAAACGCATTTCAGGAGGCTGTTGAAACAGCGCCGGACATGGTGCCCCCCCGCATCCATCTGGCAGAAATACTCATGCAGAAGAACAGACTGGACCAGGCCATGGCGGCGTATAAAAAGGTGGAATCCATAAAACCGGATCATATCCCCGCCCTCATGGCCCTTGGGTATCTTTCTGACATCCGGGGGGATCTGGACCAGGCCGAGGCCTATTATACCAAAATCCTGGACATTGATCCCGGGCATGGCCTGGCCGCCAACAACCTGGCCTATCTGCTCACGGAAAAAGGCGGCAGCCTGGACAAAGCCCTTCAGCTGGCAAGAATGGCCAGAGAAAAACGGCCCAAAGACCCCAATGTAATCGACACCATGGGCTGGGTGTATTACCACAAGGGGAGCTACCTCACCGCTGTTTCGGAATTTGAGGAAAGCCTGAAAATCAACCCGGACAGCGCCCTTGCCTGTTTTCACATGGGCATGGTGCTGTACAGAACCAAGGATTTTGAACGGTCCCGGGAATATCTCAAAAAAGCTTTGGATCTTGATCCGGATTTCCGGGGGGCTGATGTGGCGAGGAAGGTGTTGAATTGATCCTTTTTTCTGGTTTTACGGATACTTTTCTTCTTCTTCCGGTTTCTGGTTTTACTGATACTCTTCTTCTTCCGGTTTCCGGTTTTACCGGGTTCTGGTTGTAACACTCGGTTATCAGTTTGCAAAGCTTAGGGATCTTCCAAAAAAAAATCCACGGATCTTGCTTGTCTTTTTGCCCGTCTCCTGCGTTGCGCCAATGGGACATATGTCAATATGCCCCCGTTACCGCGCCTTGAAGACGAACAACCCGATCATACAAATTGGCCTGCGCAATATACGTATATTATTTTCTTCCAGATCCCTTATTACTAAAGGCTGAAAACTTACAGCACTTATGGCTGATATCCTGTGAAGGGATCATACCTTTTTCTAAAAAATTTTAAAAGCGCTTCCAGTCGATTATCAAATTTTTCTTGGGAAGAACCAATCAAGAGCTATTAGCATCTAAACTGTCAGGAACATTGAGAACCAAAGGAGATAAGGCTTTTTGCCCGTCTCCTGCG
>JAWOEJ010000347.1:0-10214 GCA_046482845.1 Desulfobacteraceae bacterium
CGGAAGAGGAGCGTTTTTACACCCAGGCCCTTAAAGAATTTGAGATCATGGATCAGGCCATTGACCAGGGCCGCAAGCTCGATGACAAGGCCGTTCACTTAAAGGCTTTAAAAGGTCAGCTGGATGCTGTGTCAGAGCATGCCCATGCCTACAGATCGGCAATGGACAATACAAAAAAAACCATAGACATGTTTGAACAGGCTCGAAAAGAACTGGAAAAAGAGGCTGGTGTCTATATAGAAGAGAGCAGCGGTTTTCTTGATGATCAGAACCAGGCGTTTAAGCAGGATCTGGCCGAGCGGGGGAAAAAAATAGATCTTGTTACCCAGCTGGTGAACATTGGATCTGAAGCCCGGGTGATGAACTTTAAAGCCCAGGCCGAAAAAGACGTCAATCTGATGCAGACCGCCATTGATAAACTTGACAGGGCTTCCGGGCTTCTGGATTCTCTTATGAGAATAACCAGAGACGAGGAAGATATCCAGCGTATCAACCAGACGGCGGCGGCGGCAAAAGGCTACCAGGGCGCCATGGAACAATTCATTAAAGAGCTGCGCAGGGGAGATGCAGCCAGTTTCACTGTGCTTGAGAATACCAAAAAAGCCATGGACAAAAACGCCAATGCCTACGTGACATCCTGCACCGCTTTTTTAAAGGGACAGCAGGATAAACTCGGCACGGACATGGTGGAAAGGAACATCAAAATCAATCTGGTCAACGATATTATTGACCTGGGCAATGATCTTCGGCTCCAGAACTACAAAGCCCAGACTTTAAGGGACCCCGGCCTCATGGAAAAGGCCATGGCTGAATTTGAGCTGGTAGAAAAGGAAATTGCAGAACTTAGGCAAATCACCCACAGAAAAGTCAATCTGGACAATATCGACAAAATTGCAGCGGCCGGCAACAATTACAAAAACGGCATGAACGTATTTCTGGAAGACTGGCATAAACTTCAGGAATACGGACAGCTCAGAACGGTTACCGGTAAAAAAATGATTGACGCATCTGTGCTTCTTGCAGATGCCGGCATGCAGGCCACAGAGGAAATTGCCAGTAATGCCATGAACGATCTCAACCGCTCATCCTGGATCATGGTTGTGGGACTTGCCGTGGCATTGATTCTGGGTATTTTTCTTGCCGTATCCATTACCCTGAGCATTACCCGGCCGATCAGACGGATCATTGACGGGCTGAACAACGGAGCAGACCAGGTGGCATCTGCCTCAGGCCAGGTCTCCGCCTCCAGCCAGACCCTGGCCGAAGGGGCATCAGAACAGGCATCGTCTCTGGAAGAAACCTCCTCCTCCCTGGAGGAAATGGCATCCATGACCAAACAGAATGCCCATAATGCCACCCAGGGCGATAATATGATGAAGGAGACTGGAAAGGTCATCTCCGAGGCCAATGATTCCATGGAAAGCCTGAGCCTGTCCATGGAAGATATCTCCAAATCCAGTGCTGAAATTTCAAAAATCATCAAGGACATCGATGAAATTGCCTTTCAGACCAACCTGCTGGCGCTGAATGCTGCAGTTGAAGCCGCCCGGGCCGGTGAGGCCGGGGCCGGGTTTGCTGTTGTGGCCGACGAGGTAAGAAACCTTGCCATGCGTGCGGCGGAAGCAGCCAAAAATACAGCCGAGCTCATAGAAGGAACAGTTACCAAAATTGATGAAGGGGCAAAAATGACCACTTCAGCCAGGGAGAGCTTTATCAAGGTTGAAGAAAGTTCCAGCAAGGTGGGTGAACTGGTGGGAGAGATCAATGCCGCATCCAGTGAACAGACCCAGGGCATTGACCAGATCAACCAGGCAGTTGCCGACATGGACAAGGTTACCCAGCAGAATGCTGCCAATGCTGAAGAAGCAGCCAGTGCTTCCGAAGAAATGAGTGCCCAGGCCGAAGAAATGAAACAGGTGGTTGAAGAACTTGTGGCCATGGTAGGCGCTTCAAGAAAAGATCAGGCCGGCTACAGACAATCCTCACAAAGGTCTGGATCATCCAAAAAGGGATTTACAAAAACCAGACAAGTCGGGTCAGGAGCCAAAAAGCCCTTAAGTCTGTCCCAGAAAAAAGAAGTCAATCCCAATGACATTATCCCCATGGATGATGACGACGACAATTTTTCCAACTTCTAATTCCTGTTTTCCCCGGTTGCCGCAGTCCTGGGCCGGCACCCGGGGTTTTTTATATGAAAGCCATCAGCCGTCAGCCATCAGTACTCAACTAACAGCTAAAAGCTAACAGCTTTCATGCTTTGTTGTGTCCGCCATGACATGTGGGTTATATGAAACTTGAGACAAGAAACAAGACGCGGTACAATTTAAGTTTTATGGTTTGTTGTGATGTATGGTATCATGATGGGTAAAAAAAACTTGAACAAAACCACGGAGGGCTTTAGAATTAAACTTTGTTTGTTGTGAGCCTATAGATCATGGGGGAGACGAAAACCTTGAAACAAGACAAGGATGTAAAGGAAAAAGTTGCCGTTGACACGCTTTGAAACAATTAACAGTCCAGGACTTAATTTTTCAATCCCGGATATTTCCGATGCCGTTAAACGGGAAAGGCTCTTTTCTGTTCTGGAAACAAACAGAGACAAAAGGATCTGTCTTATCATAGGTCAGGCTGCCCAGGGGAAATCCACCCTTGCAGCCTCCTATCTTAAATTGTTTCAGAAAAACACGGTATGGCTTCATATGAGCAAAGAAAACCGTGATCATACAAACCTTTTCTGTCTCATAATAAACGCTTTGAATTATCTGCTTGAAAAAGAAATCCTGCATGCCATGGGACGTCCCTTAGATATCCTTGGCACAAAAAAGGATATTTCAAGACAGCTTGAAATTCTTGCCGGCCTTTTTTCTCTGATCAGCAAACCAACGTATCTGGTACTTGATGATCTTGAAGCCCTTGATTCAGAAGCCAGTTCCTTTTCCCTGATCCAGGGAATCATGGAAAACATGCCCGGACATATCCGGTTGTTCCTTATATCAAGAAAAATGCCGCCGCTGAGCATTCAAAAATTTAAAATAAAAAAAAAAATACTGATCCTGGATAACAGGGACATTGCATTTACCCTGGATGAAACAGAACACTTTTTTGCTGAAAAAGAAAAGACAAAACACATCAGCCCTGCCCGGATCAGACAGATTCACACCATAACCGAAGGATGGCCCGGAGGACTGACCCTTTTTTCAGAATCATTTAACAGTGAATCTGATTTTGAGCGGCTTCTCTTTCAATTGTCCTGGAAAACCATTGATTTTTTTTCCGAGGAAATTTTTTTAAATCTGAAAAAACCCATTCGAAAATTTCTGGTAACAGCCTCTTTTTTTGACACCATTGACCCGGAAATTCTTTCCTGTTTTACTGATATTTCAAATCCTGTTGAAATTTTGTCAGACCTTGAACGAAGAAACCTCTTTATTCAAAGGCTTGAGCAGAAAAACACACATCCGGTTTTCAGATTCAATAAAATGTTCAGGGACTTTCTGGAAAACATCTTAAAAACAGAAAAAAGTGAAAAAGAATACAAAGCGCTCTGCAAAAAAGCCGGGATGATTTTTGAACAAAAAAAAGACATTGAAACAGCCATTAAATACTATATCAGGGCTGATGAATTTACAAAGGTATCTGAACTGGTTAAAAAAACCGGTACAGACATGGTTATCAAAACAAGATTTGCCGATCTTGCCACCTGGATTGACACACTGCCCCTGCAGACCATCTGGCAGGACCCCTGGCTGATATACTATCTTACAATGACCCGGCGCATCCGCGGGGGCAGGCAGACGATTGATGATTTTCTAAAAGCCCTTGTCCTTTTCAGGGAAAAGAATGATACCCGGGGCGCAATGCTCTGTCTGGCACACCTTATTGAAGCGGCTGTTTTTCTTAAAAGATCTTCCCATGAGATAAAAAACTGGATCCAGCAGGGGGAAGAACTGCTGATCTCCATCAGGGATCAGGTCACCTTTACCTATGCCAGGGCAGTTTTATGGCAGCACATGGGGTTTGGGTGGATTGCAGGCACCAATGACATACTCAGGGGTATTTCTGCGTGCAAAAATGCCTGCATACTGGGTGAAAAAATCAAAAACAGCGATATTCAGCTCAATGCCACCATTGTTTCCATTCTCGGGTATGTCCATACCTGTGATTTTGACCAGGCGGAACAGGCTTTAAACAGCATAAGCACCCTGACAAGCGAGGGTATCCATCCCGAGTACAGAGCATTGAAAAATCTGGTCAAAATTCAGCTTCTTTTAAAAAAGGGAGAATTTGAAAAAACAGAAAAACTGTTAAACCGATTTGAAAAAGACATTGAAACATTCGGTCTTATTTTTCTCTATCCCGGTTTCATTGAAGCCCGGGCCATGTTTTATATATACACAGAAAACTATGACAAAGCTGTTCAGGATGCAGATCACCTGTCAGATTTTTCCATACTGTCAGGCAACATCTTTTATGAAGGCCTGAGCTGCCGGATAAGGGGAACCATACTCTACCATATGGAATCCTTTGAAACCGCCCTTGAAGAAGCACAGAAATCGATTACAATCATAAAAGAACACCCCAGGGGTGATATTCATCTGTATCTGGCAAGGATACTTCAGGGCCTGATTCTGATGAATCTAAATGAAACTGATCGGGCAGAAAATCATTTAACCCCGGCCCTGGACTATTTTACCCGGTTTTCCGCGACCCTTTCCCAGGCTGAAACCTCGGCGGCCCTGGGTATTATCATGTGGATCAGAGGAACGAAAGATAAAGCCTTCCAATATATTAAAACCGCAGTCCAGATCTCTGAATCAGAGGGATACACCCATTTCATTATCATGGGACCCAGGGATTTCACCAGAACCCTTCTGCTTAAAGCTGTTTTTGATATAAACTCACCTTCCCGCTATATCCAGTCCTTAATTTCTCAAAAATACGCCATATATGCCAGACAGGAAATTGAAACTCCAATGCTTATTCCAGGTGCCGGCAAAAAAAAACAGGTAAGAGCCACTTTAAAAAAATTGTTTGGCTGTACATTGCCAGCACTTAATATCAAAACCTTTGGAGAATTTGCCGTATTCAGAAAAGATAATGATCAAAAAGAAATTAAATGGGAGGGAAGCAAACCCAGGCTGCTTTTAAAATCCATTATTATCCATGGAAAAAAAGAAATACCAAAAGAAATACTTATTGAAGATGTCTGGCCTGAATCCAGCGGAGATTCAGGAGAAAAAAAATTTAAAATCAATCTTTACCGCCTGAGAAAAGCCCTTGAACCCAATGTAAACAAAGAATTCGGGTATTTTTATATAAAACTTGAAAATGGATTTGTCTCTTTGGATCCACAGCTGGTCTCCCTTGATGTGGATGATTTTCTCGTATTTTATGACAAAGGAAATCAATACAGAAATAAAAATAAGCTGGAAAAGGCCCTTGCTTTTTATAAAGAGGCGGAAACGCTTTACCAGGGTGATTTTTTAGCCAACGATCCCTACATGGACTGGATCGACCAGAAGAGAAATGAGCTAAAAGCGAAATATATGGATCTGCTTAAAAAAACAGCAAAAATCTATTCAGAAAAAAATGAAATCAATGCCGCCATCTCCTATCTCAAAAAAATTATTCAAACCGATCCTGTCATGGAATCCGCCTACAGGGATATGATGGTGCTTTACTCAAAAACCGGCAGGGATAACAGTGCCATTCAGATATACAAACAGTGCAAAAGCACCATGGAGAAAGAAATCGGTACTGACCCGGACCAAAAAACCGTAGAGATTTACCAGACAATCAAAAAAAAGAAAAAAATATAGCCTGCACCGCCCTTTGTAACTTTTTCGTAACCTTGCTGTGATAAATTTTTCTGACCATACAGGATACAATTGCGAAAGGGTTGAAAAGCCTTGTATTGATAAGGTTTCAACCGGAAAAATTTATCAAAATAAAAAAAGGAGCAGATCTATGCAAGTAACTCGACGGAAATTTATGAAAATTTCCAGTGCCACTGCTGCCGGGCTTGCTGTGTCAAGCCTTGGGTTTGATCTAAAAAAGGCCAGGGCGCATACTCAGATGCTCAAAACAAAGTATGCAAAAGAGACAACCACCATATGCTGTTATTGTGGTGTGGGCTGCGGCGCCATTGTTCATACCAGTAAAAAAGGGGACGGCCGGGTTATAAACATTGAAGGGGACCCGGATCATGTGATCAACCGGGGGGCATTGTGCTCCAAAGGGGCTGCCATGGCTCAGCTCACGGAAAACGAAAACCGCCTGACAGAACCCATGTACAGAGCTCCCTATTCAAAAAAATGGGAAAAAATCTCCTGGGATTTTGCCTTGAGAAGCATTGCCAGGCGGATCAAAAATACCAGAGACAAAGGGTTTACCCCTAGAAATGACAAAGGCCAGGTGGTCAACCGGGTGACAAATATTGCATCCGTGGGCAGTGCTGCCATGGACAATGAAGAGTGCTGGCTTTATCAGGCATTGATGAGAAGTATCGGTGTTGTGTACCTGGAACACCAGGCCCGTATCTGACACAGCGCTACTGTAGCGGCTCTGGCAGAGTCGTTTGGACGCGGTGCAATGACAAACCACTGGATTGATCTGAGAAACAGTGACTGTATCCTTATCATGGGAAGCAATGCAGCTGAAAATCATCCAATTTCCTTTAAATATGTGACCGAAGCCCAGCAAAAAGGCGCCAAAGTCATCAATGTGGACCCACGGTTTACCAGAACATCCTCCCGGTCAGACATTTATGCACCCCTGCGGTCTGGAACCGACATTGCCGTTCTCGGCGGCATGATCAAGTATATTCTGGACAATAAACTCTATAATAAAGAATATGTAACTGAATATACAAATGCGTCTTTCCTTGTGAACAAGGATTTTAAATTTGATGACGGTAAATTTTCCGGATTTAATTTAGAGACAAAATCCTATGACAAATCCACATGGGGCTTCCAGATGGATAAAGATGGAATTCCCATGAGAGACAAGAGTCTTAAGGACAAAAATTGTGTCTTTACTCTGTTGAAAAAGCATTTCAAAGATTATAATACCGGAACCGTATCAAAAATTACCGGTATGTCTGAACAGGATCTGTTGGAAATTTACAAAACCTATTCAGCAACCGGTGCAACGGGAAAAGCCGGCACCATCATGTATGCCATGGGATGGACCCAGCACACAGTCGGGGTACAGAACATCCGGTGTATGGCCATGATCCAGCAGCTCCTCGGCAATATGGGTGTGGCCGGCGGCGGCGTCAATGCATTAAGAGGCGAATCCAATGTTCAGGGCTCCACAGACCAGTGCCTGTTATGGCACATCTGGCCGGGCTATCTGAAAACCCCAAGAGCTTCCAACACAAATCTTGCCGCATACAACCAAAAATGGACCCCCCAGAGCAATGATCCCTTAAGTGCCAACTGGTGGCAGAACACCCCCAAATATTCTGTCAGCCTGCTTAAAGCCTATTTTGGTGAAAAAGCAACAAAGGCCAACGATTTTGGATACTCATGGATGCCCAAGGTAGATGACGGCAAAGCCTATTCCTGGTTTGATATTTTTGATGAAATGTACAAGGGAAATATTGAAGGATTCCTTGCCTGGGGGCAGAATCCTGCCTGCAGCGGAGGCAACGCTGTTAAAACCCGGGAAGCCATGAAAAACCTTGACTGGATGGTCAATGTCAATTTATTTGACAATGAAACCGGCTCGTTCTGGAAAGGACCTGATGCAGATCCCATCAGCATTAAAACAGAAGTGTTCATGCTGCCGGCATGTGTTTCTGTTGAAAAGGAAGGTAGCGTAACCAACTCCGGACGCTGGATGCAGTGGCGGTACCAGGGACCCAAACCCCTTGGCAACAGTCTTTCTGACGGAGATATTATCATGAGACTCGGCCATGAACTGAAAAAGGCGCATGCCGGCGGCGGCAAATTCCCCGAGCCGATTCAGAACTTAAAATGGGATTATGAAACCAACGGTGAATATGATCCCCATAAAATGGCCAAAGAAATAAACGGGTATTTTACTAAAGATGTTACAGTTAATGGTAAACTCTGCAAAAAAGGAACCCTTGTCCCTTCTTTTGCATGGCTCCAGGATGACGGGTCCACCTCTTCTGCCAACTGGCTGTACTGCAACAGCTACACAGAAAAAGGCAATATGGCGGCCAGACGGTCTCAAAAAGATGCTGAAAACAACATCGGCCTGTATCCGGAATTTGCATGGTGCTGGCCGGTGAACAGACGGATCATCTATAACCGTGCCTCTGTTGACGCAAAAGGACAGCCCTGGGACAAAAAAGACTGGGTCATCAAATTTGACGGCAAAGTTGAAAATGGTAAATACGTATCCAAAAAATGGTCCGGTGATGTGCCTGACGGCGGCTGGTATCCCCTGGAAAACCCCGACGGAACCAAACGGTCTGACTCTAAATATCCCTTTATCATGAGAAAACACGGATTTTCTCAGATTTACGGGCCCGGCAGAGCGGACGGCCCCTTTCCTGCTCATTACGAACCCATTGAAACCCCTGTTTTAAAAAACCTTCTTTGTCCGGGTCAGCTGAGCAGCCCCACTGCAGCCACTTACGCAACCAGCGCAGACAAATATGCCGCACCAGGTTCAGAATTTAATATTGTCTGTTCCACCTACCGGGTAACCGAACACTGGCAGAGCGGTGTCATGACCCGTCCCCAGCCCTGGCTCCTTGAAATGCAGCCCCAGGTTTTTGTTGAAATGAGTGAAGAACTGGCCAAAGACCAGAAAATAGAAAACGGTAAGCGGGTAATGGTGAAATCCATCCGGGGTGAACTTGAGTGTACCGCCATTGTCACCAAACGGTTTAAACCCTTTAATATCGACGGGAAAACCGTTCACCAGGTCGGTGTTCCCTGGCATTACGGCTGGAGATGGCCGGACAGTTCAGTAGATGCGTCTGTCAGGGAAGACAGTGCCAATCTGCTGACCGCTTCAGCAGGTGATCCCAATACAAAAATACCTGAAAGCAAGGCTTTTATGGTTAAAATAGAAAAATTGTAATTAAAGGAGGTGGTTCAAGTGAGTAAATCATTTTTTATCGACACAACATTGTGCACAGCATGCAGAGCATGCCAGGTCGCCTGTAAGCAGTGGCATGGCCTGCCTGCTGAAAAAACAATCAACAGGGGCTCTTTCCAGAACCCTGAGGACCTCTCCTTTAACACTTACAAACTTGTACGGTTCACTGAAGAGGTGATTGACGGAAAACTGCGCTGGCTGTTTTTTCCGGATCAGTGCAGACATTGTGTTGACGCGCCATGCCTTGAAACAGCCAATGATCCCAGTGCCATATTCAAAGATCCGGCAACAGGCGCTGTGATATTCACGGCCAACACAAAAAAACTGGATGCAGATGAAATCATAGCATCCTGTCCGTATAATATTCCAAGGAAGGCCCCTGACGGCACCCTGGCCAAGTGCGATATGTGCCTGGACCGGGTTCAGAACGGAGAACTGCCGGCATGCGTTAAAACATGCCCCACAGGCGCCATGAATTTCGGAGACACCGATGAAATGCTGGCCCTTGCGGAAAAACGCCTCAAAGAGGTGAAGCAGAAATTCCCCAAAGCGTCCCTGCTGGACGCAGATCTGGTAAACACCATCTACCTGACGGCCTTTGATCCGTTTCATTACCACGGTTATGCTGTGGCATCAGTGACAAAACCGAAAAATTATGATATGACACGTCACGCTGCCCTTGAAAAGATGTTTAAACCCTTTACAGCTGCAGCCAAAACACTTGCTGGATAACACCTGCAGGATAAAGTGATTCAATAAGGGGGCAGATCCTGTATCTGTCCCCTTATATTTTTCCTTTTTTTATTTAACCCACATGTCCAGGCGGACACAACGAAGCATGAAAGCTTTTAGCTGTTAGCTGTTAGCTGTTAGCTGTTAGCTGTTAGCTTTTAGCTTTTAGCTTTTAGCTGAGTACTGATGGCTGAAGGCTGACGGCTTTCATATAAAAAAAATCAGGTGTCTGGGAAACCATGGAGGATAATTTTGAAAAAAAGCAGTGATGTGGCCATCATTGGAATGGGGTGCATCTTCCCTCAAGCCAATGGACTCAAGGAATTCTGGAAACTTATTTTTAACGGCAAAGATGCCATAACTGAAATCCCTGAAAAAACCCACTGGTCCTTGAAGGATTTTTA
>JAWOEJ010000349.1:0-7210 GCA_046482845.1 Desulfobacteraceae bacterium
GAAGTTTTTTTCGTTTTTTTTTTGTCTTTATCTTTTTTTTCTGTTTTCTTTTTTTTATTTTTTTTCTTTGTCACGACGCATATCCCCTTTTTAGATTTTATTATGTTTTAATTTTTATAGAATTATATATAGAATTAAAAATATTTTGTAAATAGTTTTATATAAAGCCGTCAGCCATCAGTACTCAGCTAACAGCTTTCATAGTTTGTTGTTCCTGTCAAGGCATGGGGTTATATGAATGTCATCAGCCATAAGCCATCAGCTTCCAGTAAATAATTACAAATTTTTTCCTGTTGGTTACTGACAGCTGATGACGGATTGCTTTTGCTCGATTATCACGTGTTGCTATGGAATAACCGATTAAGATCAGCCGGTGAAGGCGGCCCTGTTTCAAAAAATGATGATCGGGTTTCATGATTTGCTGCACCTTTGGGTTATAGCAGTCCGTTAATGAATTTCAACAATGGAGAAACAGTGAATAAACTTGACATTCTTGAAAAAAAGCTTAAAGCGCTTAACTCATTTGCCCTTGGTTTTTCAGGGGGTGTTGACAGCATGTTTCTTGCTGCATTGGCTGGGAAAATCAGCGGGATCAAGGTAGTTGCGGTAACCATTGTTTCAGCGTTTATGTCAAAGACGGATATGGATCATGCTCAAAGAATGGCAGGGCAGCTGGGGCTGGATCATCGAATGATTTATGCAGACCTTTGCGAAATCCCAGATATCAGGAAGAATTCAAAGGAGCGGTGTTATTTCTGTAAAAAAAAAATGTTTTCACTTATCAAAGAAAACCTGCATGGGGTTGACACTGTTCTTCACGGGGCAAACACGGATGATTTAAAGGATTTCAGACCGGGGTTGATTGCTGCCCGGGAAATGGGAATTATCGCTCCCCTTGTTGATGCAGGGTTGAGCAAGGCAGAGATCCGGATGTATTCACAGGATATGGGCCTTGAAACATGGGATATGCCGTCACAGTCCTGCCTGGCCACAAGAATTCCTTACGGAATGACCATAACCTGTGAAAAACTTGCCAGGATTGAAGAAAGCGAAGCTTTTCTGTCAGGTCTGGGATTTAAAAATTTCAGGGTCCGCTGTTATGGGGATATGGCCAGACTGGAACTGGATGCAGACGGGTTTGAAAAAATATGGGAAAACCAGAATCGTGAAAAAATTTTAGCGGCATTGAAACAGATTGGTTTTTTGCATGTTGCCCTTGACCTGGAAGGGTATGTATCAGGAAAGATGAACCGGCACTGATCATGCCACGAACCCGGGCTTACACCCGCAGAAGATCCTGTGTTTTTTTCTGCAGAACCTCTTTGGAAACCGGTTTGGTCAGAAAATGATCTACCCCTGCTTCTGCTGCCTGATCCTTCTGGGATTTTTCAGATTCTGTGGTGACAAGTATGATGGGAATGGCGGCGGAAATATTTTTTCTTATGTATCGTGTAAGCTCTATTCCGTTTCTGC
Source organism: Desulfobacteraceae bacterium (assembly GCA_046482845.1). Taxonomy (GTDB): domain Bacteria; phylum Desulfobacterota; class Desulfobacteria; order Desulfobacterales; family Desulfobacteraceae; genus DATFJZ01. Next base: position 1,474 of record JAWOEJ010000349.1, read on the forward strand.
CGGGCATGTTCATGTCCGTTATAATCAGGTCAAAGGTGTTGTCAATGCGTATCTTTTCAATGGCATCATTGCCGTTTTCAGCAGTGACAACATGAAAACAGGCCATGGACAATACGGATTGATACAGGTTGAGAACAGCCTTTGAATCATCTACAGCCAAAATTCTGCCCTTTATTTCCGGAAGGGTTTTAAGTGCCCTGTTCAAGAGCATTTCAGCCCCCTTTCTCACAGATTCTGTTTTTATTTGGGTGCACGCGCTGAGAAAGGTCTGTATGGTGTCTCTGTTTTTTGAATCCTTGATTGTTTTAATAATATCAATAAGGGTTTGACTGGAGCGATAAAGGGAGTTGAATACATGAACCGCTTTCATGTCTGAAATGGCTGAAATAATATTTTTTCTAATTTCCCGGTCCGTTTCCATCACACTGATAAGCGATTCATGGCGGATATGGTCGTTTTGATCAAGTCCCTGTACTGAAGCGCATACCACGCTGTAATCCCTGTCAGCAGTTCCCCTGAGCAGTGCTTCAACGGCCTTTTCTGAGCCGATTTTACCCAGAGCCTCATAAACGCTGAATCTTATGTTTGGATTATCATGACTGGAAATTCTGCACAGGGGATCTTCAGCCCCGGAATCTCCAATTTCTCCAAGAATATTTGAGGCTATGATGATCTCATCATCACTGGAAGAAGAGAGACGGGTGCACAGCAGCGGTACAGCACCAGATCCCAGGGAAACCAGTGAGGCAGCAACCGCTTTTCGGATCTGCGGGTTTTTGTTGTGTATATGCGCTACAAGACCTTTTAGAGCTGTTTCCCCGCCGGTTTTTCCCAGGGCTTCTGCTGCTGCATAGGCCTTGATCTCTTCTTTGTTTTCCAGGTGAGCCGCTATAACCGGCTCTGCCTTTTCCGGGTTTTGACCAGAAAGGGCAGTGATGGCGGCCAGGCTTATCAGGGTATTTTTGTGTCTGGAAAATTTTTCAAGCACAGGGATTATTTTCGGATAGTCGATTTTTCTGAATACCGACAATATGTTGGGGATAAGGGCCGGCTCGTGATTTGTTTTCAGGGACAGGATCAGATAAGGGGCTGCCTGTGAAAGCCTTTTTTCTTCAACCAGGGAAGCGCAGAGATTTACAGCGCCTGTATCTCCTGTTAAAAGCCCGAAAAGCAGAAAATTGATATTCTGATTCAGTATTTTTCTGAGAACATCGGAAACCACGGATGTGAGGGCCTCGTCACTTTCAGGGTCATCAAGGTATCTGAAAAGGATGCAGACGGATTCATTGTCCCCTTTTTCTTCAAGCCTTTTTATTTCGTCAAAGGCCTGGGGAAAATCCATGCTGTACAGCGCAGGCTTTGGGGGCAGAATAAAGTCCTTTGTTTTATCCTCACTGCATTGATGGATAACTGCTTTGATCTCTTCACCTGTTGCAGGTTTTTTAATGCAGGATTTCAGGTTGAATGCCTTATATCTGTCAGTCAGAGCGCCGGATATTTTTTTTGCCATACCAATGCAGAAGACCTTGTCTGAGGATAAATCAGAAGTCGTTTCAAGCTTTTCCAGGGCTTTACTGCCAATATTGTCCAGATCAATGAGAATGACGTCTGCTGTATCTGCTGAAATTTCAGAAAAAAGCCTGTCTCCACTGGAAGGGGCAGTAACCTTAAATCCTTTTTCTGAAAGCATTATTTCAAGGATAGACCGGGTAAGCTTAATCTGTTCAGCAATTAAAATTTTTGTTTTTTCCGCCATGTATCTGGTCTTTATTTATTCGGTTATTTCCATAGCATTGAAAAAATATCCGATCTCAAAGGCAGCTGTTTCTGGTGAATCTGATCCGTGGACAACGTTTTTTTCAATATCTGTTGCAAATTCCCGTCTGATGGTCCCTTCTTCAGCTTCCTTATAATTGGTTGCGCCCATTAATTTCCGGTTTTGAGCAATCACATCTTCTCCTTCCAGAACCATTGCCACTATTGGTCCTGACGTCATGAATTCAGTCAGACTGTTGAAAAACGGCTTTTCCTGGTGAACAGCATAAAATCCCTGGGCCTGTTTCCGGGTAAGATGGATTTTTTTCATGGCTGCAATTTTGATGTTGTTTTTTTCAAACCGGCTTATAATTTCACCAATAAGATTTTTTTCAACGCCGTCTGGTTTGATCAGGGATAAGGTTCTTTCCATGTGGTTTCCTTTTTAAAGTTAAGTTTAAATTGTTTACACGCGATGATCAGGTTTTTGGGCTTGATCATCAAGTTGTTTGAATAGGGCCGCTGGTGGCTCTTAATCGGTTCTTCCATAGAAAAACGTGATCATTGAGTTACAGCTTTTTATTTCAGACTGAAAAAAATATCACAGATCATGATTTTAAGTCAACTTACTTATGGCTTTTAAGTCAACTTAACTTGTGGAGTCTGGGTTATCCTTGACATTTCACGGCAGTATGCTTACAATACACTTTCCAGATTTAATTCTGGGTAAATTTTAAAAAAACAATATGACCAAGGAGATGATGCAATGATTGATATGACAGAGACTGCAAAACAGCAGATCGAAGAATACTTTAAAGGAAAAGAGCCAAGTCCTATCAGGATTTTTCTTAATTCCGGCGGCTGAGGTGGACCATCCCTTGCTATGGCTCTGGATGAGCCTAAGGAAACAGATGATGTTTATGATGTAAAAGGATTTAAGTTTGTTGTTGATAAGGATTTTATGAAACAGGCTCAGATCATTAAAATTGATTTTACAGGCATGGGGTTCCACCTGGACTCAAAGATTGAGTTCAAGCCTTCTCAATGCGGCAGCTGCGGCAGCGCTGGTTCCTGTTGCTGATTGTTTGTCCGGTTAATTCCAGATAAAAGGGTACTCCTGATTAAAGGAGTGCCCTTTTTGTTTTTTGACTTTTGTTTTCATTTCCTTGACCAATCCCTGCCGTCATGGTACTTTCATCATCATAAATTAATACCTTATCAGAATCTGAATTGCTGTACTGTATAAGATCTGTCCATTTTACAGGATAAGTTTGACAGGCTAAATGCAGAAAAAAACAGCAGGATCATTTTATTTTTTTGCAGGCAGGGAGGACATTTGAAAAAAAAATTAACTGTCTATATGGCTGCCGGTCTTATGCTGCTGCCTCTGTTTCTTACAACAGGCTGTTTCCTGGGGGATAAAAAGCCTTCCTACGGGGAGCTCGTCATTGGTTCCTGGAACAGGTACTGGAACAAATCCTATTTTCTCCTCATCGTTAGTGCCAGCGGCGGGTGGAGTTCGGATGTCCGGGTGGAAGGGGCCTCTTCCAGAATTATCGGTAAAAAGGGATCAGCTTCAGGCACCTGGAAGATAGAAGGCGACCAGCTTGTTGTTACGGTGGAGGAATCTGATATCCCTGATGTATGGGAAAAAGATAAAACCCTTTTTTACCAGATCGTTGAGATGAACAAAAATATAATGACGCTTAAATATCCCAACAACAGGGTGTTTACATGGAAGCGGTCCAGGGATAAAAGCAAAAACAGCAGCAGTGAAGCCCCTTTACACCCTGTGATCAGACCCCGGCCCTTTGTGGTGAATCTGGATAAAACCAGAAGCCATGACAAGGACAGGTATTTCTGCCTTGCCCTTGACATCAACCTTGAAGAGCTGATGCCTGACCAGGAAATTCCGCCCTTTCACCCAAAGGCCAGGGAGGCCGCACTGATGTTTTTAAGCGCTCTGACCTATAAGGAAGTAAAAACCTTTGACAGTGTAAAGGAAGTCAACTCGTCACTTACGGCGCTGCTCAACCCTTATTTTAACGGGCTTATAAAAGATATTAAAATCAAACATGTGGTTATTGCTTCAACAATGGAAAAAGTTGAGGAGTTTCTCATAGAACATACACCGTCGCCTGAACCTCTGCCGGATCAGGGGGAGACGGAGAAAAAAGAGGAATCGTAATGGGACAGACAATTGCTGAAAAAATATTTGACCGTCATCTGGTTGACAACCCCTTCAGGGATGTCTGTGTGATTTCTCTGGATGCTGTTTTCTGTCACGAGATTACAACACCTGTGGCCATTAATGATCTTGTTGCCAGAAACAAGGACAGGGTGTTTGATGCCTCTAAAATTAAAGCAGTGATTGATCATGTCACCCCTGCCAAGGATTCCAAAACAGCCATGCAGGGAAAAATTCTGCGGGACTGGGCCAGAAGACACAAAATCAAGGATTTTTTTGATATTGGAAGGAACGGGGTCTGTCATGCTCTGTTTCCGGAAAAAGGCTTTGTCCGTCCAGGTTACACAATTATTATGGGCGATTCCCATACCTGTACCCATGGCGCCTTTGGCTCCTTTGCAGCCGGTGTGGGCTCCACCGATCTGGAAGTGGGTATCTTAAAAGGGGTCTGCTCGTTTAAAAAGCCGGAATCCATTAAGATTAATATTTCTGGAACCCCTCCCTCCGGCGTATATGCCAAGGATATCATCCTTGCCCTGATCGGCAGAATCGGTGTGAACGGGGCCACCAACGCCGTTATGGAGTTTTCAGGCGGGGTGGTGGACCATATGGACATGGATCAGCGGATGACTTTGTGCAACATGGCTGTGGAAGCCGGCGCAACCAGCTAGAACAGATGCTCCATTTATTGTTTCTGATGTGGTAGATGAGATACGTGATTATATTTCAAATAATTATGGTAAAAAATATTTGCCATCATCAGCCATGAAATATGCATCTAAAGGGTCATCACAAGAGGCACATGAAGCATGTCGGCCAGCAGATATTGGTTTAACTAATTTTCATGGTGGGTCAACAGATGAAAGAAAACTTTATAGATTGATTTGGGAAAGAACAATAGCTTCTCAGATGAAAGCCACTGAGATAGAAAATATTAGTGCAGAGTTTGCAACAAAGAAAAACAAGAATAATTTACTTGCTGCTAGTGGGCGTAGGGTTTTATTCGATGGCTATCAAAAAGCATGGTCATTTGGAGGAACGAAAGATCAGATACTCCCTAAAATGCAAGAGGGTGACAAAGTTGAACTTGATAGTATTAAAACTGAAAAGAAAGAGACTAAACCACCTTCAAGGTATTCAGAAGCTTCTCTATTAAAATCACTTGAAGACAAAGGCATAGGTCGTCCAGCAACCTATGCCTCTATAATAGAAACCATTAAAGATAGAGGTTATGTTTTAGTTGAAAACAAGGCTCTTAAAGCTACTGAGTTAGGAATGAGAGTCTGTGATTTTATGGTTGATGATGTAGGTTTTTCTTTTATTGATTATGACTTTACATCTGATATGGAATCAAGCCTTGACTTGATTACAGAGGGTAAAAAATGTAAAGAAGATGTAATATCTAAGGCCTGGGAAGCTTTGAAGAAAGACATTGAAAAAGCCAAACAGGTAAAGGTTGAAAAAGAGAAGACAGGCTTTAATTGTCCAAAATGTAATAGCAAACTTTTGAAAAAGACTTCTAAATATGGTCCATTTTTTACTTGTGAAAATTACAATAACAAAGAAAACAAATGTGAATACAAAGCAGACGTTGGGGACAATGGTGAGCCTAAAGAAAAGGTAAAAAAAGAGATTGTCTTATCTGATTATGATTGTCCTAAGTGTAAAGAGAAGATGGTGCTTAGAAATGGTAAATATGGTGAATTTTATGGTTGTTCTCAATATTCTAAAACAAAATGTAATGGAATGAGAGATTCTTCTGGAAAAATAGTTGAACAAAAGAAGAAAAAATAT
>JAWOEJ010000354.1:0-16014 GCA_046482845.1 Desulfobacteraceae bacterium
GGCCCCTTAAAGGGCCTGACCGCCCGGGCGGTCATTGTGGTGGATGAAAACAACCAGGTGGTGTATGCCCAGCTGGTGGATGAGATCAAACACGAACCGGATTACGATGCGGCCCTGGCCGTCCTGTAGCTCTCTCTATCAGGTGAAGGAATCATGAAGGGGGGACAAGCCCCCATGAGCCGCTTTCATGAAATGGGCTGGGAAAAGGCGGTTGTCCGCGCCGATTCTGTTAAACGCACCACGGACCTGCTGAAAAAAGTGTTTCAATAGAATCCATGCAGAGGAATCAATGCACCAATATCAAATACAGGAGCCAAACCTTCATGGGTCAGGCGTGAAACAAAAATACAGACAATAAATAATAAAAAGGAACCAAGGCAAAAATGGAATGTCAATTTCTGGGCGGGGCCGGTGAAGTGACCGGTTCCATGCATCTTTTGAATACCGGCAGGGATCAGATACTTATGGATTGCGGCATGTTCCAGGGGCGGCGCAGGGAAAGCAATGAAAAAAACCGTTATTTTCCCGTGGATCCCGCAAAGATCACCAATATGGTCCTGTCCCATGCCCATATCGATCATTCCGGCCGGATTCCCATGCTGACCCAGGCTGGATTTCCAGGCCGGATTATCACTACCCGGCCCACCCAGAATGCCTTGTCCTACATGCTTCTGGACAGCGGACATATCCAGGAAAATGATGCCCACTACCTCAATTATAAATCCCTGCGGGCCTTTCTTTACAAGGAAGAGCATAAAAAGAAAAACCAGCAGCTGACCAGCAAGGAAAAAACGAAAATCAAGCAGCTGCTCAAAAAAAGTCCCTATGAACTGGATACAGAAGCCATTCTCAAGCTTAAGAACCAGTACGGCCTTGATACCATAACCCCTTTGTACACCCAGGAGCAGGCCAGGCAGTCCCTGACTTATATTGATGGGTATCCGTTTAAACATGAAATTCCCATTGGCCGGGACACCACTGTAAAATTTTATGTGGCCGGCCATATCCTCGGTTCTGCCTTTTCCGTCCTCACGGTCAAAGATAAGGGGCGACTTCGAAAAATTCTGTTTACCGGTGATGTGGGACGTTTCAACAAACCAATTCTTAAAGATCCAACTTTAACATTTGATAAAGAAGATACTCAGATCGATCTCATGATCATGGAAAGCACGTATGGCGATCGCGAGCACGGCCCGGTGGCGGATCTGGAAGACAGCCTGAAAAAAGTGCTGCTCCAAACCCATGAACGGGGCGGATCACTGATCATCCCTTCGTTTGCCTTCGGCAGAACCCAGGAGTTGATCTATGTGTTTCATAAATTGTATGAATCCGGGCAGGTGCCCCGGCTGCCCATCTATGTGGACAGTCCCCTGGCTTCCAATCTGACCCGGGTATTTGGCGAGCATCCCGAAACCTATGACAAGGAAACCCATGCTGCATTTCTTGAAAAAGGGCTGAATCCATTTTACTTTGATAAAATTACATTTGTGCAGACCGTTGAAGAGTCCATGGCCCTGACCCAGGACGACACTCCCCATGTGGTGATTTCTGCTTCCGGTATGTGTGAAGCCGGACGGATACTTCATCATTTACGGTATAATATTCATAATCCGAAAAATACGATTCTGATTGTGGGATATATGGCCCAGCACACCCTGGGCCGGCGGATTGAGGAACTGGGCGCCAGGGCAGCCCAGGAGCCCGGAACTTCCCTTCCTGAAGTCAAAATCCTTGGAAAATCCTATCCACTGGCGGCCCGGGTGAAAAAAATTCAAGGGTTCAGCGCCCATGCGGACAAGCATGAATTGAACCGGCTGGTCACAGAATCCAATCTGGATATTGGTAAAATCGCCGTTGTCCATGGGGAAGAATCCCAGAGCAAGGCCTTTGCCGCCCATTTAAAGGAAAACGGATATGATGCGTTCATTCCTGCTGCCGGAGATGTTGTTTCGTTTTAATCCATAACATTTGTGAGTATGATTGCCGGCATCCATTGTTGCATGTTGGAGAACTGTCCGCAGAAATCCATCATAAAGGAAACACCACATCTGAAATTATATATTTCCTGAACCAAATACTTTTCAAAACACCGAGCAGGCAGCCCGGTCCATCTCCAGCGATTTGTAGTGCGATTTTATATTAAAGCGTCTAAACCTTTTCTTTCCATGATATCCAACAGTTTTCTTGAGGCTCCTGTAGGCTTTTTTTGTAAATGTGTCCACCCAAATTGGCTTCGTAATTTCCATTACCAACTTCTTCCAATGCTTTTTCCAAATCATCGTGGGAGCAAAGACTGAATTTGTTATAGCCCTTAAATATATTGATAAGATTGTGGTTCGTTCCTCACACAATCTATCCTTATTTGTTTTGCACTTTAAAAATAAAACAGGAAGTTGAATTTTTCAGGAAATTTTTTGATAGATTCTGTATCATTTAAAAATAAGATCTTGACAGGTTTTATTTCATTCTGTAATCATAAAATTTCAAGGTTTCAGCAAAAGCGGTTTGTTTGAAACGGTTTAAAAGACAGTGTCAGCGCAGACGCTGAAACCAGCTGCCGCCTGCCTCGGAGAAATTCTTGATGGACGACTGATATACGTTAACAGGTGGTGCTGTAAGTAACCAGCAGGGAAAAATTTGTAATTGTTTACTGAAAGCTGATAACTGAGTACTGAAGGTTGACAGCTTATGGCTGAAAGCTGATGGCTTTTAAATAAAAAAACGAGAGAAACTTATGGTATTTAAAAAAAAGCCCCTGTGGGGAGAAAGAAAACAGCTTAAATCAAGTTATGACGTGGTTATTATCGGCGGCGGTCTTCACGGTCTTGCAACAGCCTATTATCTGGCAAAGGAACACGGGATAACAGATATAGCTGTTCTGGAAAAAAAGCACATTGGATTTGGCGGGGCTGGAAGAAACACAGCCATTGTCCGTGCCAATCAGCGAACCCAGGAGAATGTCCCCCTTTACAAAGAGGCCCTTGATCTCTGGCCGGTGCTGACAAAAGAACTGGACTATAACCTCATGTTTAATCCATGCGGCAATCTCAATCTGGTTCACAGCGAGGCTGCCGTAAAAGCTGCCCGCATGAATATTGCCACTGCCCAGTTTTACGGTGTGGAAAGCCATTTGCTTGATGCAAAAGAGGCAAAGGATATGGTGCCGGCCTTAAATCTTTCAGAGGATATCACCTTTCCCGTACACGGGGCCATGTTTCATCCTCCCGGAGGGGTTGTGCGCCACGATGCCGTTGTCTGGGGCCTTGCCAAAGGCGCTGCATCAAAGGGATGCCATATTCATCAGCACACAGAAGCTCTGGCTGTCACCACTGACAAGGGACGAGTCGTTTCAGTAAAAACCAGCCGGGGAACCATTAAAACCCGAAAAGTGCTGATATCTGCAGGCGGGTACTCTGCAGCCCTGATATATGCCATGCTCGGCATCAAGCTTCCCGTCAGTGTGCTGACCATTCAGGCCATGGTAACCCAGCCGGTTAAGCCCATTCTGGACCATGTTGTTTCTTCAGGCGCATATCATTGTTATGCCAATCAAACCCTTAAGGGAGAAATTGCCACAGGTGCCCATATGGATCCCTGGCCCAATTATACCACTCTTACCACGGCAGGATATATCAAACACCAGGCAGAAGCCCTGTCTGAATTTCTTCCCTGTCTGGGCGGGCTGAAATTCATGAGACACTGGGGCGGGCTGGCAGACATGACACCGGACATGGCACCCATAATGGACGGCAATGATCATGTGGACGGTTTTTTTATGGACTGCGGATGGGGGTATTTTGGATTTAAATCCTGCTCTGCTGTAGGAAAATACATGGCAGAATTCATGGCCAGTGGCGAGGTGCCGGAAATTTTAAAGCCGTTTACCTTAAGACGGTTTGAACACCATCACCTCATGGGGGAAACCGCTGCCCTTGTGAACTATTCTGCTGACAATTAGAGATAAATGGCATGAGCAGCGTGCTCACAACAAAGATAGGGGTGTAGACGCGAACCCAGGTTTAATTAGAGGCAGCCGACCCGGCCACAATAAATGATGAAAGCATCAGTTGTCAGTAACCAGCAGGAAAAAATTTGCAATTGTTTACTGAAGGCTGATAACTGAGTACTGAAGGCTGATGGCTTTCAAATAAATGTTTAGGAGAAATTCATGGCTTTGACAATAACCTGTCCCAACTGCGGCAGAAGAAACGCATATGAATTCAGATACGGAGGAGAGGACAAAGGAGAAAGACCTGAAGAGGCGGGGATGACTCCCCGGAGCTGGTGTGACTATGTCCATATGAACAAATGCATTGCCGGCGTTCAAAAAGAATGGTGGTTCCACAGGGACGGTTGCGGTACATGGTTTACCATTTACAGAGATACCACAACCAACCTTGAAGAGAAAAGACCAAAGGAGAAACCCCATGACCAGGCTTAATCATCTGCCCACTTTAAGGGTTGACCTGTCTGAAAAAATTGATTTCAGCTACAGGGGGAAACCATATTCAGGCGTTAAGGGAGACACCATTGCATCGGCCCTCTATGCTGCCGGTATCAGAATATTTTCCAGAAGTTTAAAATATCATCGGCCCCGGGGCCTTTACAGTCTTGACGGAGAATGCAGCAACACCTGCATGGAAGTGGACCAGGTGCCCAATGTCAGATGTGAGAACACGCTCCTTACCCCCAGTATGGATGTCAGGGAACAGAATGTTAAAGGGTCGGCAGAACATGATTTGATGGGAGTCATGGATCAGCTTGATTTTTTAATGCCTGCCGGGTTTTACTATAAAACCATGCACAAGCCGGCTGCCCTGTGGAAACCGGCGATGAAGCAGATCAGGAAAGCGGCTGGACTTGGCCGCCTGAAACCGGATTTCAGAATGAAGGGTCAATATGATGAGATATTTCCTTCAACGGATGTTTGTGTCATCGGCGGCGGGCCTTCGGGCATGAACGCTGCCCTGGCAGCGGCTGAAAAAGGACTGCGGGTGATTATCCTGGAATCAAGGCCGTGGCTGGGCGGTTTTTTTGATTACAGACCAACTTTGCATCCTGAAGGGGAAGCGCTGTATAAAAGGGCAGAGGACCTTGCCGGAAAAGTGACGGCACATCCTGAAATCCGTGTGTTTACCCATACCGCCATGATCGGCGCCTACAACAACAATTTGATTACTGGTTTTCAGACGGGAAACAGGTCTGACAGCTTTGACGAACGGTATGTGGAAATCCGGGCCAACAGCGTTGTTGTGGCCACCGGGGCCATTGAACGTCCCCTGATTTTTGAAAACAACGAACGTCCCGGTGTGATGCAGATCAGCTGTGCCCACCGACTGGCCCGGACCTTTGGCATTATTCCCGGCAGCCAGGCGGTTTTCAGTATTGGCCATGATCTTGGACTGGAAGCGGCGGTTGATCTTTTTGATCTGGGCATGCCGGTTAGTGCTGTGGCTGATATCCGGGAGGACGGGCAGGACATGGAACTGGTTTCAGCTCTGGAAAAACGTAATATAAAAGTGCTGAAGGGCTGGGTGGCGGCTAAGGCCCATGGCAGTAAAAAAGTCACCGGCGTAACCCTTACCAGCCTTGACGGTACAATAAAAGAGCGGCTGCCCTGCGATCTTGTGGTTGCCTCGGCAGGGATCACCCCGGTAACCGGTCCCCTGACCATTGTTCAGGGAAAACTCAAATATGATGACCACACAGGGTGTTTTCTACCAGATAAGATTCCGGCAAACATGCATGCTGCCGGAAGGGTAACAGGGTTGAACCATCCCCGGTCCATTGAACGATCAGGCGTTCTGGCAGGGCTTAAGGCGGCGTTTGACTGCACCAGGGGTGATGTGTCGGAAATTGAAGCGGCAGAACATGAACTTACGCATCTTCCAGGGCCTCCCAGGGGCACCAAACTGGTGACCGCCCCTGTAAAGGGCAGAAAGAGTTTTATCTGTTTTGATGAAGACACCACCATTAAAAATATCAGACAGGCCATAGACATGGGGTTTGATGTGCCTGAGCTTATCAAACGGTTTACCTCGGCAGGGACAGGGCCGGGGCAGGGCGGTATTCCCGGGCACAATCTTCCTTTGTATACGGCAAAATACCAGGTATTAAAGGGAATGGATGCCAAACCCACCAATGTCCGTTCCCCCCTTGTGCCGACTTTTATCGCTACCTTTGCAGGAACAAACCATAATATGCGAAAACTCACTCCCATGGACAGTATGCAGAGACGTGAAGGCGGAATATTCAGGCGTATCGGCGTATGGGAAAGAGCGCGGTATTTTTCCCAGGATTTTTCCTGCAGAGCTGAAATTGAAAATGTAAGAACCAATGTAGGGCTCTTTGACGGATCTACCCTGGGAAAATTCCGTATCCACGGACCAGATGCCTTAAACGCCCTTCAGCGGGTATATGTCAGTGACATGTCAAAGATAAAGCCGGGCAGGGTAAAATATTCTGCCATGTGCAATGATGACGGCTGTGTGATTGATGACGGGGTTGTGGTTAAAATCGATGAAAATGATTATTATATTACCACATCCACGGGCCGGGCCGGTTCCACAATTGAGTGGATCCGTTTTCACACCCGGTTTGATGGTTGGGATTTTAACATGGTAAACCTGACAGATGCCATGGGAGTAATTAACCTTGCAGGCCCCAATTCCCGCAAAGTTCTTGAAAAAATCGTGTGTGAAGATGTGTCCAATGAGGCATTCGGGTTTTCCCGGTACAGGGAACTGATGATCAGGGACAGTATTCCGGTCAGGGCCATGCGCCTTGGTTTTGTCGGGGAATTGTCCTATGAACTCCATGTGCCTTCATCCTGCATGAAGGCAGTCTGGTGCATGTTAAAGGAGGCCGGCCAGTCCTTTAATATAAAAAATTTCGGGGTTGAAGCCCAGAATGTGCTGCGTATGGAAAAAGGCCATGTCATACTTGGATCTGAGTCAGAGCAGCGGACCAATCTCCTTGATATTGGACTGGGGTTTTTGTGGGACAGGACCAAAGCTGAATTTAAAACTGTGGGCGCAGTTGCCCTGCATCAGGCAAAAAAAGATGAAAAAAGACTGAAATTAATTGGATTTAAAATGGAAGAGGGCGCGCCTGCGCCAAAGGAAGGGGCGCTTATTGTTGAGGAAAAGATAAAGGGATATGTGTGTACCGCCCGAAACAGTTTTGCCTTGAATGAAGCTGTGGGCATGGCCCTTGTCAGTGCAGATCTGTCAAAGACTGGAACATCCCTTGCTTTTTATGAAGATGAGTGCAACGGCAATCTTGTTTACGGAAAAGTCGTTAAAATGCCGTTTTATGATCCAGAAGGGAAAAGGATGAAAGGATAAAAAAATGACAGATATTCAAAGAGAATCTCCGGTTTTCTTTAAAAAAGCTGCAAACCGGGTAGAAAAAAGAGACAACTGGACCGTAGCGCTTTCCTATGAGGACGAAAAAGACCCGTTTATAGCGGATCTAAGCTTTAAGGCCCGGTTTGATGTCCAGAGTTCCTCCCTTTCATCCATTCATCCCTTTGGCATAAAAATTCCTGAAAAACCGGGAATGTCGGTTTTTGAAAACGGGTTTCTCATCAACCGGATGAACCAGACCCAGGCATCAATATGGCATCTGACAGGTGATACCCCGGACATGCCCGAAGAAACAGCGTACACCGATGTGACCGAAGCCACGCTTTTTCTGGCTGTTGTTGGGAAAGAGGTGTTTTCCATTGCAGAAAAGCTTACCCGTCTGGATTTCCTTGATCCGGAAAAAAAGGCGCCCTTTCTGTTTCAGGGCCCTTTTTCCCATGTCAATTCCCAGATGGTCGTCTTTAAGAGCAAAACCAGTCTGCCCGGCATTTTGTTCACCTGTGCCCGAGGGTATGGTCAGACAATGGTTGAAGCGGTTATGGCGGCCGGGGCTGAGTGGGATCTGTCTTTTGCAGGTGAAGAGCGTTTTGTTTCCTGGGTTGAAACCCTTGAATAAAAATTTCCTGAATAAAGCAGATCCGTGTGAATAAGCAGATTTTCGGTTTACAGATTAATCCTTTTTCGTTTCAAAATTGAACAGGATATCATTTTCCCTATAGGCCTGTTCAAGTTTTTCCTGGTGGGCCTGTAGTTTGCTGCCTCTTTTTTCGGCAACGGCGTGCACCAGGTATTTTATCAGACAGGCAAGGGAAGCCGGGCTTCCAATAAAGGGGATGGCGGTGAGCGGCGTCACAAGACTGTAGTCGCTGAAATGGATAAGCGGGCATGAACTGCTGTCCGTTATAAGGATCAGTTTCAGTCCCTGACGGCGTACCATTTTTCCGATGCGGATCAGTTCATTGGGATATCTTGATGTAGCAATAATCACCACAGCAGAGTTCTCTGATGCAATTGTCAGCCAGTCCACAGCGGTTCTGTCGCTTCCCTTGAGAATATGGATGTTGCTTCTGATTTTTGTCATGGCCCATCCCATGTAATAGGCTGAAGCATAGGACAGCCGTGATCCAATAACATAAACAAATTCATATTGATCCAGAATTTTGATCACTTCCTCTGCGGTTTCAGGATCAATACTTTTATGCAGTATTTTCAGATTGTCGATTTCCTGGTTCACAATGGCACCTAAACTGATGTTGACCCCTTCCAGTTCAGATTCAGACAGGGTGTTTCTGTCCATTAACGTCAGTTCTGTATCAATATGCTCTCTTAAATGTTTGATAAAAAGGGAATAACTCCCATACCCCAGGTTGCGCACAAATCTTACAACAGTGGCTTCACTTGTCCCCACTGTGGCGGCTAGTTCCCTTGTAGTCATGAACACGGCTTTCTGAGGATTTTTAAGGATATACTCGCCCAGCAGTTTTGCCTTTGGCGTGAACTTAAATGATTTGGTGTCTATAATTTTTGTCAGCGATTCTATTTTGGTCATCCTTTTTCTGCCACGTTCTTTCAGATTTCTGCCATTGTATTCAGAAATACTTTAATGCTTTATGGGTGTTCAGGGAAATAATTAAAGATGATTTTTTTTGTCAACACAATAAATGATTTGTTACTCGATGATCAGGTTTTTTAATGTTGATATTTACCAAGTTAATAACCTGTCATTGTGTGTTACATTTGTTTTGCAATTATGTCAACCTTAACCTTTTAAAAGTCAGTAATCCTTTTGCTTAAATTTTTCTTGACAGGTTTTGTTTCATATGAAATTTATAGGGATATTGTATTTTATTATACCTGCACCAGACGTCCGTTTCTCCCGGCGGGCAGATTTCAGAAAAACAGCGGGCAGATACCATAAAAATCAGGTTCAATAAAACAATCAGGAGGTCAATGATGCGTCAGAAGATTCCGGTTTGTCCGGAGTGTAAAAAAGAATTGATGGAGGAGATGGATAAGTGTCAGCATTGCGGAAGAGCAATTGATAAGGTCATCTATAAAACAATTTTTTTCTGGACAGGGTTTGAACGGATTTTTCTGATTTTTCTGACAGCAGCCATGGCCTTTTTTTTCCTGCCGTGGTTTCCGGGAAAATTTCTCTACCAGGATTCCCCTTTTTCCGCTTTTCAGATGCTTTTAAACCTTTACAGCCTTGACATTGAATTCCTTGCTTCCTACGATATTCTGAGGATGGTCCAGATCGTTCCCCTGTTTTCCATACTTTTGTTTTTTCTGGTTTATATGGGAAACAAGCTGAAACAATCGCCTTTTATATCCCTGTTTTTTTTCATTGTAGCTGTTTCCGGTATCCTCCCCTTTGTTTTCAGCTATTTCTCAGGTTTTGTCTCCTATCTAACGGCCCTTGCCTTTCTTGTTCTTATAGGGTTTTACTTTAAAAGGGGATTTGCCCGGGGAAGTGTCGGAAAAACCTCCTATTATATTATTTTTGTTTTTTTATGCATGTCTGTTTTTCTCTATTTAACCAAAATGATTTTTATTTTTTACACCCGTCTCGACCAAGTTCTTATCAGTGAAACCTATGGGTTCTGGCTGACCTGGATTGTTTTTACAGGGTTGACCATTTCTGCCTTTTTTATAAACCTGAAGCGAATAGACGATTTCTGGATACTTTTGATCACTTTCAGTTTCTGCCTTATTGCCTTTACCACCCTGGTTACCCCGATTTTTGTCTCAGGGCCGCTAAAGTTTTTTGCCAACAATTTCAGCGAGACAGGGGTACAGACCGCAGCCCATCTCAAAATCGTCAGCATTGCCCTGGGCATAGCCATCGTGGCGGGGGTTCCCATGGGTGTCTATATTACCCGGCATCCGGCTGCAGCCAATGTGGTTCTGTATATTTCAAGCATTTTAATCACCATACCCAGCATTGCCATGTTTGGGTTTATGATGCCCATCCTGTCCTCCATTGATACGGCATGGGACAGTGTAAGCGGTATAGGCATCGGTGTTGTTCCCGCGGTTGTGGCGCTTTCCCTTTATTCACTGCTGCCTATCGTCAGAAATACCTATATTGCCCTGAACAGTGTTGATCCTGCAACCATAGAAGCGGGCAAAGGCATGGGGATGACAAATTTCCAGCTCCTGATTCAGCTGCAGCTTCCCCTGGCAGCCCCTATTATCATGGCCGGGATCAGGACGGCCGTGGTCATGGGCATTGCCATTGCCGCCATTGCCGCCTATATCGGTGCAGGTGGGCTTGGCCTGTTTGTCAGCCGGGGTCTGCAGATGTCAACTAACGATTCAGTTATTGCAGGCGCTATTGCCATGAGCCTTCTGGCCATTGTATCGGATATTTTCCTTGAAAAGGCAGAGGACTGGATTACCCCTGAGGGGCTTAAGGTAAATCAGGCATCAGATTAAAAAAAAATAAAGGTCAATTCAAAAGTTAAAAGGATGAATGATTATGGGAATCATGCTGAGTCTTCAGAAAGTAACAAAAATTTATCCAGGCGCAGGTAATATCAAGGCGGTCGATGAGCTTTCCTTTGATCTGGAGGAAGGAGAAATATGCACCTTTGTTGGTCCTTCAGGGTGTGGAAAAAGTACGGCTATGAAAATGATCAACCGCCTTATCCCCATAACCAGCGGGAAAATATTTATTGACGGCAAAAATATTTCCAATCTCAATACCATCACTTTAAGAAGAAAAATCGGTTATGTGATTCAGGATATCGGGCTTTTTCCCAATATGACCATTGGTGAAAATATTGCCATTATTCCAAAACTTCTCGGTTGGAACAAGGGGAAAATTGAAGAAAAAGTACAAAGCCTGCTTGAGATTGTCAATCTTGAGCCTGATGAGTTCAGGGACAGGTATCCCAGGGAGCTTTCCGGAGGCCAGCAGCAGCGGGTTGGTGTTGCCAGGGGAATGGCAGGTGATCCACCGATCATGCTCATGGATGAGCCCTTCGGGGCAATCGATCCCATTAACCGGGCCAGTCTCCAGGATGAATTTTTAAAAATTCAGGCCAAATTGAAAAAAACCATTGTCTTTGTTACCCATGACATTGATGAAGCCATTAAAATGGGGGATAAGATCTGCCTGTTAAAAGCGGGAAAGCTGGTTCAGTTTTCCACACCTGAAGCAATTCTGACCCATCCGAAAAATGAATTTGTAAGTGACTTTGTCGGCGGGGACAGAACCCTTAAGCGGCTGAATCTGTTTACCATAAAACGGGCCATGAAGGACAATCCCCCTGTTGTGCAGGAAACAGACACCATTGAAAAAGCAAATACTCTTTTTTCCGAGTGGGATACATCCTATCTGATCAGCGTGGACAGCGATGGGATTTTAAAGGGCATGCTTAAAACAGATGCCATACCTGAAGGCGCTAAAACCGTTAAAGATGCTGCCCAGCTGACCAGAGCCTTTCTGCCTGCCCATTCAAGTTTAAAAGACGGTCTGTCAGAAATATTTACCCATGATTACGGGTTTTTAATTGTTGTGGATGATGCAGGTAAGGTTTTAGGCTGGCTCCATACCGAGGACATCAAGGAAACCCTGAAAGGATAAAACTGTCATGATATCTAAACTTTTATTGTACTGGTTGAAAAAAATAACGCCCATAATTTTAACGGTAATTTTCATTGTGTGGCTGTATAAATTCTACGGCGCCTGGGATTACACCATAAAAAATATTTCAGAATTCTTTACCCTGGTTTTTCAGCATTTCATGCTTGTGATCATCAGTATGGCCGCATCTGTAAGTATTGGCCTTTTACTTGGGGTAATCATGACCCGGAGAGGAATGGAAAAGGCGGCAACGGTTGTTATGGCGATTGTCAATGTGTGGCAGTCGGTTCCCTCCCTGGGGGTGATAGCCCTGGCCTATGGATTTCTGCCGTTGATCGGCATGTCCGGCATAGGCATGATACCGGCACTGACTGCTCTTTTCCTTCATACTGTGGCACCGGTGGTCAGGAACACCTATTCCGGAATAAAAGGAATCAGCGATGATATTATTGAAGCGGCAACTGGAATGGGAATGACAAAGCAGCAGATCCTTTTTAAAATAGAAATTCCCAATGCCCTGCCGGTTATTATGGGGGGGGTTAGAACGTCCACGGCCATTATTGTTGGAACGGCCCCTCTGGCCACCCTCATAGGGGGAGGCGGGCTTGGATTCTGGATTTTTACCGGCATTGCCCTGGTGGACATGGGCATAATGATGGCAGGCGCGGTTCCGGTTGCTGTCATTGCCATGCTCTTTGATTATGTTCTTGAATTGTCAGAAAAAGGTCTTGTCAGCCGAGGTATTCTGGCCGAGGCTGCATAGAAATAAGCTTAATCAGTATATCTATGGTGCTTGTTAAACAGCAGTATGGATCTGCTGAGTCAGTATATTTATGGTTGATGTTTAATTTGAATATTTTATAAGGAGGATTTACATGAAAAAGAAACTGGTTGTTGTTTTTGTTGTACTTGGTTTTTTAACGCTGCCCTTACTCTCTTTTGCCAAAAGTCCTGTCAAGGTTGGATCAAAGGGGTTTACCGAGCAGATTATTCTGGGAAAAATAATGGTCAACCTGTTGAAATACCGGGGGGTTCCCGTGGTGGACCAGACAAGCCTCGGTGGGACCAATGTAAACAGGGAAGCCCTTAAACAGGGACAGATTGATGTGTATATGGAGTATACAGGAACGGCCTGGCTGACATTCTTCAAGAAAAAAGAAGTGGTCAGGGATGCAGATGAGCTCTTTGAAAAAGTAAAGGCCATTGATAAAAAAAACGATCTTGTATGGCTTGCCCCTGCAAAATTCAACAACACCTACGCCATTATCATGAAAGCGACAACTGCAGACCGGCTCAACATCAAAACCCTGTCGGACTGGGCCGCCTGGACAAAGGCAAATCCCGGGAAGATGAGTGTTTCCACCAATACAGAGTTCTACTCCAGAGCCGACGGTTTCAAAGGGATGATGGAATACTATGGACTTGAATTCGGAGAGGATATTCCGGATTCAAATGTGAAAAAAATGGAAACATCCCTTGCCAAAAAAGCGGTCAGAGACGGTCAGGCCATATGCGGCATGGCGTTTGCCACAGATGGAGAGATAAAGGATTATAATCTTACAGTTCTTGAGGATGACAAAAACTATTTCCCCATTTATAATCCTGCACCGGTTGTCCGGGCATCCGTGCTGAACGCCTATCCTGAGTTAAAACTGATTTTAAGTGAACTTGGCGCATCTCTGGACACAGGGACCATGACACGGTTGAACTACAGGGTCAATGTCAACGGAGAAAAGCCCGATTCAGTGGCAAAGAGCTGGCTGACAGGTGTTGGCCTTATTATCAAGAAAAGAAAATAGCTTTCTTAAACAGTGTATGAACTCCTCTACGAGCCGTCCAGACACGGAGTTTTCATTCAGTCACTAAATAGTGTCTGAACGAAAACCCCGTGTTTGGACGAAAACGTGCCCAGCTGCAAGGCGCAAAAAAGTTTGAAACCGGAGTGTACTCAGGTACATGAGGCCCGATTATATAATTTGGCAAACTTTTGCAGCAACGCAGCAGATGAGTGCGTTTTCGTTCAAACACTAAATACCCTGTCCAGGAAAATTCAGAGTCACAGGACATTCAACCGCGGGTCTCGTCCCGGACAGGGTAATACCATGGGAGTTTATACCATCTCTTAATTATTTAAGAATGCTCTTTATTCTTTTTGATTTTTTTTTAAAGACACCTGTTTACAACTCAGGAAAATTAAGGTTTTTGACAAATTTGTCCATAAATTCAGGTGAAGCACCCAGTTCCAGATGCTCCATTTCATTGATGTGACTTTCCAGAAACCTGCGGCGGCTGACATCGGTTAAAAGGCTTATACTGCCGTCTATGGAGGCATTGCCGATAAAAAAAAGTTTTTCGGCTGTGTTTTCAGGGATAATACCAATTCTTTCCATATTTTCCGGGTTAAGATATTTGCCGAATCCACCGGCCAGATAGATTTTGTCAATCTGGTCACAGGGAATGGCCAAGGTGTTCAGCATCATGTCAATCCCGCTTCTCAGGGCGGACTTGGCCAGCTGAATCTGGCGGATATCCTTTTGAGATATATAAAGGCTGTCGCTGTATTTAAAATACTTTTTTTTGTCAATCACCACCACATGGTGTTTATCCTGCTGCTCATCATTGTTTTCCTTTAAAACAAATCTGCCTGTTGAATCCAGATCCCCCCTGTGAAGAAGGGCAGCTGTAAAATCCAGAATTCCGCTTCCGCAGATTCCCTTGATTTTTTCGTTGCCGATGGTATGAAAGACCAGATCTGATCCGTTTAATGTTACATGATCCACAGCTCCGTTTTCAGCCCTCATTCCCGTTGAGATACTCATTCCCTCAAAGGCAGGTCCGGTTGCCGTTGAGGTGTTCAGCCTTTTGCCCCGGGCATTGAGGCAGATTTCCCCGTTGGTGCCGAGATCAATAAACAGGATTACCCGGGAGTCATCAAAAAAATCAGGGCAGCATACCAGGCCAGCACTGATATCCGTGCCCACATAGGCATGGGGCACCGGTGGAATATAAACCCTGGCCGAGGGGTTTACCTTGAGCTTGAAATCATCTGCTGGATAGGACGTGCTGCCTTTGATGTCAACTGTAAATGGAAGCACCCCTAAAGGAGAGGGATCAATACCTGCTGCCAGTTCCACCATGGTTGTGTTTGCACCGATGGTTATGTCTATTATTTCCTCTGAAGATGAATCTGATTGTTGACATGTTTCA
The DNA here is from genome assembly GCA_046482845.1 of Desulfobacteraceae bacterium. Taxonomy (GTDB): domain Bacteria; phylum Desulfobacterota; class Desulfobacteria; order Desulfobacterales; family Desulfobacteraceae; genus DATFJZ01. Next base: position 15,166 of record JAWOEJ010000354.1, read on the forward strand.
TCCAGAAGCCGGTTCAGTTCATCCTGTATCATGCCTGTCAGCTCCTGCTGTCCCTTTAGGGTGGATGCATGCTGGATTCGGGTGAGCACATCGTGTCCCAGGCGGGTCTGGGGATTAAGGCTGGCGCTTGAGGCGAGAATCTCTCCGGTTTTAAGGGAAACAAGGGAGACAGCAAGGGTGGTGGTGCCGATATCTATGGCAAACCCTTTGGGTTCAGATGATTTTTTCCATGAAACAGGAAATTTTAAATTTTCTTCACAGGCATAGTAAATAAAATTCTTATTGTCCTCACAGACTATTTGTGCAGCCGGCTTAAGGGTTTTTCTTGAAATTTTTCTGGCTTCAAGAATGACTCCCTTATCTGCTTTTTGTTTTAAAAAAAAGTTTTCCGTGGTTTTTATGGATATATCTTTTTCCGGAACCAGACGGCAGGCCAGCCTGACTCCCTGTTCAGCATCTTTATCAGTTATGGATTTATGGGGGGTTAAGGGGGTGTTTTTGGGGTCATCAACCAGGACAGTACACTTTCCGCATATTCCTTTGCCGCCGCAGGGTGTTTCAATCTGTATACCGGCCTGTTCAAGTCCATTGTAAAGAGATGTTCCTTTTTTCATTTTAAAGGTGATGTCAAATGTTTCTACGTATACAGTAATCATACAATAAACTCCTTTGACTCGATGATCAGGTTTTTACCATAGTAAATTTATAAGACTATAACACTTTGTCTGAACTTTTTTAAATCATTTTTTGATTGATTTTTTTTCTTTTTTATGACAGTTTTTGTTACATTGTCTTTGGTACTCGGTTATCAAGTTTTTATGGAAGGACCGATTAAGAGCCCCCAGCGGT
>JAWOEJ010000336.1:0-6421 GCA_046482845.1 Desulfobacteraceae bacterium
CCGTTGTCACTTTCTGGGCCTCCACGGTTTCAGTGCCGGCAAAGTTCAACCCCAGCACGTCCGTCCAGAAATTTTTTCCCTTTTCAATGCTGCCCACGGCAATGCCGAGGTGATCTATCTTTGTAATTTTCATTTCTTCCCCCTGTTTTTATATAAAAGCCATCAGCTGTCAGCCATCAGTGCTCAGCTAACAGCTAAAAGCTAACAGCTAAAAGCTAAAAGTTAAAAGCTAAAAGCTAAAAGCTAACAGCTAAAAGCTAAAAGCTAAAAGCTAACAGCTAAAAGCTTTCATGCTTTGTTGTGTCCACCAGGACATGTGGGTTATATGAAAAAAATTTTACAAAAATATGCCATACACTAAGAATAAGTGCAAGTATAATAAAAACGAGATTATCAGTCCATGGCTGTTGCATTTTATTGTCAGGCAATGTAATCTTGGAGCTTAATGATAACATCGGTCACCCTTGGGCTGGGGTCAGGCTTTGGTTAATAAATAAAAATCGGGGAACCATGAAAACATTTTTAAAAGCCACCATAATTTTTATATTGTTTGTTTTTCCTTTTTCTGCCCTGTCCCAGGATAATGATCCCCCTCCCCTTCATCCCTGTCCTGACTGGGTTCACCCGGGTATGCGCAATAAATATCCTGGATATGACGCAAAAAAGAAAAGAAAACAGGACAGCCCCATGTGGAAATACTCCACCAACAGACCCGGCGGCAATATAAGGGGCGGCGGCACTGTTGAGTACAATGACTATCAGCCATTTTTCAACCCTGATCAAAAAAAATCCGATAACACGCGATGAACAAATTTTATTATACCTGTGAAGGGGTCAGTTATCCAGAAACCAGATACAAAAACTGAAAAAGGGAACTGCAATGGAAAAAGCACCCCTTGCCTTTGCCCGGGAAGACAATTTCCATGAAACAGCAAAAAAAACAAATTTTCCCTGGAAAATTTTAATTGTTGATGATGAATCGTCTGTTCATGATATTATAAAAATTGTCCTTAACGATTTTGTATACAACAACAGGCCTATAGAATTCATCAATGCCTTTTCAGGACACGAGGCAAAAGCCCTTTTCAGAAAACACCCCGACACAGCAATGATGCTTGTAGATGTTGTCATGGAAACCGATCATTCCGGACTGGATTTTGTCCGTTACATCAGGGAGGAAATACACAACAATATTGTTCAGATCTCTATTATAACCGGACAGCCTGGACAGGCTCCAGAAGCGAATGTGATTGCAAAATACCGGATCAACACCTATCTTTCCAAAACAGAGATGAAAGCCCAGAAGCTGATTTCCACAGTTACCACATCCCTTCGCACCTACAGAATGTCAGCAGACCTTACCAATGAACTTCAAAAACGGAAAAACGCTGAAAAAAAACTTCAGCAGCTGAACCAGGAACTTGAAAAACGAGTTAAAAAAAGAACCCTTCAGCTGGAGCAGTCCAATAGACAAGCAAAACGCATGGCCTGTAAAGCGGAAAAGGCAAACCTTGCAAAAAGTGAATTTCTCGCCAATATGAGTCATGAAATCAGAACGCCCCTGAACGGCATCCTGGGCATGGCAAAAATGATCCTCAATGAAAATCTTTCCCCTCAAATTCTGGAATATGCATCAATCATTAATTTTTCAGCAGAATCCCTTCTTTCCATTATCAATGATATTCTTGATTTCTCCAAGATTGAAGCCAATGAACTCACCTTTGAACATTACCCCTTTTCCATTGTCCAAACCATAAAAAACATCAAGGCCCTGCTCAGGGTAAAAGCTGAAGAAAAAGGGATTGCCCTTAAAACAGAAATTGCCGATAATATTCCAGCGCAGATGATCGGGGATGAGGGGCGGATCAGACAGATTTTAATCAACCTGGTGGGCAACGCCATTAAATTCACTGAAAAAGGATATGTAAAAATTTCAGTGGTCCCTCTATGTATTGACAACAAATCAGCCGATCTCAAATTTGAGATTAAAGACACCGGCATTGGAATTTCCCATGCCTTTCAGAAAAAAATGTTTACCAAATTTTCCAGGGAAGACACCTCCATTACCCGTAAATTTGACGGAACCGGTCTGGGGCTGGCCATATCAAAAAATCTTGCTGAACTGATGAACGGCAGGATTGAGGTCAGCAGCGCCCCTCAAAAAGGCACGGTATTTACTGTTTTTCTAAAGCTTGATATTTATGAGGGGGAGGCGGCTTGTCCCCCCCTGCCTGACCCCCCCCTGCCTGAAACCCATAAGACAGCACCTCCCCTGCAGAACACTGGTTTGCCCGCCACTGACAAAAAAATCAGAATACTTGTGGCCGAAGACAACCCGGTCAACCAGAAAGTAACCCTTATCATGCTTAAAAAAAGGGGGATCTCTGCAGATATTGCTGAAAACGGCCATAAGGTGTTAAGGGCCTTACGAACAAAACAATACCATCTCATTCTCATGGATATTCAAATGCCAGAGCTGGACGGCCTTGAAACCTGCAGAATACTCCGCAGTACGGACTCAGATGACTACAGCAGAAACATCCCGGTTGTAGCCATGACCGCCCATGCCATGAAGGAAGAACGTGACAAATGCCTTGAAGCGGGAATGAACGCTGTCATTTCCAAACCAGTTGACCCTGAAACCCTGTTTGATACAATACAGAAATTTTTGCCCTGATCCCTGATCTCTGATCTCTGACCTCGACCCCTGATTTCTGACCGCCTGATGTTCACTGCAAAACCGGTTACCCTCTGCCGGTGAATTCCAGGATGTATTTTTTAACGGTCCGCCGGTCAAGATGGGTACAGCGGGCCACTTCCCCGTAGGTGCCGTGTTTTTCGTACAAAAGGGTGCAGTATCCGGCAATCAGTTCCACTGCGTCAATAGTTCCCTTTTCCAGGCCCAGTACCAGCTGTTCCTTCAGTCCCCGGGGTTCAGACTTTTTAACGCCTTCATAAGTTTTTCTTAACAGGACCCGCCTGACGCACTGCTCCAGTTCTCTGACATTGCCCGGCCAGTGATAATCAGGTCCCAGCTGCTGATTAATGACCCGTTTGACCTGCTGGATAAACTCCCTGGAAGACGTACCGGTCATGCGCTGCACTGTAAACACCAGCAAATCATCAAGTTCTCCTTTGTCCTCCTGTATCCGCTGTCTCAGGGGCGGAACCGCAATGATATCCGAGCACAGGCGGTAATAAAAATCCTTTCTAAACACGTTGCCCTGCATGATTTCTTTTTCCGAGCGGTTGGTGGCAGCAATGACCCTGCCCTGAAATCTTGAGGGATCATGGCTTCCCACCGGGGTAAACACCCTTTCCTGGAGGACCTGAAGCAGCTTGATCTGCACCGGGGTGGATACTTCCCCGATCTCATCGAGGAGAATCGCTCCATAGGGACTGCACCTGTCAAACACCCCCTGGTAATCCTCCACTGCCCCTGTAAAGGCGCCTTTTTTATGACCGAAAAGTTCGGATTCAAGCAGGGTTTCCGGAAACTGAGACAGATTCAGCGCACTAAAGGCACGGGTAAAACTGGCCTTGAACCGTCCCTTTTTCCTGTCAAAGGGAATAAACCCGCTCCGGCCGATGGCCATGGCTGCAGTGCCTTTTCCAGTTCCTGTCTCCCCGAGAATCAACGTGGAAAAATCCTCCATTCTGTTCCATAAAAACCGGTCATAAAGGTCAATATTATGGGTAAACACATTGTTCCACAATTTTTTTTTCAATTTTTTCATGCACGGACTTCGTCCCACAAGGGAATGGGATATAAAATAAAACGCCCGCCTCAGCTGATAGGAAAGGGCAAAATAGTGGACCAGTTTTTCTTCAGGAAACCCTCTTTTGTAAAGCATATGCATGGCTTCTTCGGCAAAGGGAGCCGAAACAGGGTCTTCCCCTGCCCTGATCTGCTCGTCAATCAATTCATCAAAGGCCTCTCTGAACTTGTGAAACACATCAAAGAGAAACACCACCCGGATGATGGTTTTATCCTGGCCCTTAAACGCATGAAGGGTGCCGCACCCCTGTTTTTCAAGATTTTTTATCCGTGTATCGATTTCTTCAATGCATTTGTCTGCACTTTCTCTTCTCGGTACTGAAGGAAACAGACCTGCGATTTTAACATCCAGTTCTTCCCTGAGATCACCAAACGGATTGGCAAAGGCGGCCTGGTAGACGGTTTTAAAAAACGCCCGTTCCTCTGAATTTAATTTCTTTTTTTTCATATCCCCTGAGATTTTTCCCCTTAGGGAACTTCCAAAAAATAATCCACATACCTAGATTATTTTCTTCCAGTTCCCTTAATCCATGGTCTGTAACAGCCTGAAAAGTGTTTTTTTCGCAAGGATATCCCCAGAAATCATACCCGTCACCCTGTTGTTTTCAACAATGGGCATGGCTGAAATCTTATGGGTCTCAAGCACTCTGATGCAGTCAATAATACTGGCATCAGGGGACATGGAGATCACATCGCAGGTCATTATATCCGTTACCGGGGAATCCATGGCCAGCTTCAATGCCATGGTCCGGGTGATATCCCGGTTGGTCACCACCCCCACAGGGGTCCCCGATGCCGACACAATGACAACCAGGGGCACATCAGCCCTGATAAGCAGGCCTGCGGCATCGGCCACACTTTTACCCTTACCCAGGGCCAGGGGGTCTTCCATGATATCTCTGGCCGTTCTTGCCTTCTCCCTTGAAGCAATACGCTGGACGCTGATGTTTTCAGCTGTTTCACAGGGCAGACTGTCTGGTTCATGGATTAGCCCGTTAATCAGTTCTGCCATGTTTTTCTCCATCACCGTTTCAAGCTTTTTAACAGCAGCCTTTTGCCGGGTCTCTGCAAGCCGGGCAAAGTCCTCTTCATGGGTATTAAGCCATTTTTCAATGGCAGCTTCATTTTTAAGAATATTTTTTGGGATGAGCAGATGATCCGGTGTGGGAATCAATCTTTCGTGGGCCGCATAAATCACGCCCCCTGAATTTACAAGATAATCTGCAGCAATGAGAATCCCTTTTTCTCTGTAAACCAGCCGCTCAATTTTTCTTCGCTCTGCTTTTCTTGCAGGATCAGGAGAATAGGTATTGGCCCCTTCCACAATCATCTGCCATTGCCCCATGGAATCAGTTGTCATGGAAGCCCCATGGGAACCGGGCAGCCCCAGATAATTGGAAACCGGAGATGCCGGCACAAGGCAGAAGGCAGACTCCCTTAACAGATTGTCACAGGCATTGGAAAACACCACATCTGCCAGATCAGGATTGTTCCCATGGATAATGCGGTCGTGGTAAAAACGGCTTGCCATTGTTTTAGATTCCCTCCACATCTGAAACAATGTCTTTACCGGCAGTCCTCTGCTGCCCAGAAGGTAACCGGTTTCATCGCTGATGCCTTTTATAACTGGACGGTGTTCAGGGGCCAGTTCATCAAACAGCCTTGCCGCATGGGCGCCCACAGCCCCAAACCCCTGAATTAAAATATCAAGGTCATTGAATTTGGGAATTTTCATTTGTCTGAACTGTGACAACTGCTTCAGTTCAGGCAAATGGGTGACAAGGGCTCTGACGGCCAGGACAATGCCATGGGCCGCACCCCCCAGTTCATCAATTCGATTGCCCCCCATGTCAGCCGGCTTGGACACCACATTGTTCAACCCGTTCTCAATGGCAAAGATTTTCATATCTGCATCATTGGTTCCCACATCAGGGCCTGGGATATACAATTTTCTGTACCGCTTTAAAAGCCGGCCAAATCCCTTGATCACCTTTTCCCGCTTGCCGCTGGAAATGTCTTCCGGCTCAATTATACCGGATTTACCTCCACCAAAGGGCAGATCTGCAGCGGCATTTTTAAGGGTCATTCCCCTGGCAAGATTATGAATGATATCCGGGGCAGGTGTTTTTACCATCCGTGTTCCCCCCATGGACGGCGCCCCCATGGCAAGGTTGTCCACCACAAGAAACCCGCCGATCTCAATGGGACTGTCATGGTCCCACATACAGGAAACCAGCCGGGGGCCAAGCCGGTCTACCTTAATACCCAGTCTGAGCAGGCTGTCCAAATCAAGGGGCCCGAATTCAAGAAACCGGAAAGGCCCCTCAGTGATCACTCGATTTTTTAAAACACGTTTTGAAAAATTATCCTGGAGAAAGGTTTTCATTTTTTCTGGAATCATTGTATCTCCTTCTTCAGCCATCAGTTTTCAGCCATCAGTTCTCAGTTCTCTATTGTCAGCTTCCTGTTTATGTTGTGTCCGGGTCGATGAGCATGGGCTGTCCATGCCGATTATATAAATAATTAGTGTTTGAACGAAAACGCACCCATCTGCTGCGTTGCTGCAAAAGTTTGCCAAATTATATAATCGGGCCTCATGTACCTGAGTACACTCCGGTTTCAAACTTTTTTGCGCCTTGCAGC